>CALDNM010000190.1 GCA_937915045.1 uncultured Clostridia bacterium | reverse complement strand
AGAGTTCCTCTCATTTTTTGTTTATTTCTGTAACATATGTCTTATCACATTACATCTTTACCAATTCTATTTTCTTTTTATACTTCGCGCAGCCTTCTCCGTCACCTCTTCGCTGATAAAGATTGCAAAGCTCTTCCATAGTCTCGATATGCGCGGCATTTAGCTGAAGAACACGTTTGAAACGCGGCTCAGCGCTGTCATCGTCCCCGACACGCGCGTACGCGGTCCCGAGGTAATAGTGAAGCGGCCACCATTTATCGAAGCGTCCACCGATATACGGCTCCAGTATGACTATGCCGTTCTCGAAACGTCCCGCTATGACTTCATTACAGCCCTTCTCGATCTCGACAGGGTCCTTAAGCTGCGTGACCTTTTCCTTGATCTCGGTCACTTCGTCGTTGTCTTTTCCGTCCGGGACAAGCTTCAGATACTCGCGCCACGCGAGATCTGACTTTACATACAGCCCTATATTAAGATACGCGAATCCAAGGTAATAGTATCCCGGCGCGAATTTAGGGTGGACCTGAGTGAGCCTTTCAAACGATTCCATCGACTCCGCCTTGAAACGCCCTACCGTCTCTTCATCTTCAGCCTCAGTTGCTTCCATATAGATATTTCTGCATACGCGCGCGTATCCATACATAGCGTCCTGCATCTCCGGCTGAAGGCAGAGCGCGGCCCTGTACAGCACACATGCCCTGTCAAAGTGTTCGCTGTCAGCAAGTGATCCTGCCTCCTTGATAAGGCGATACTGATACTTGTCCGCAAACAGTCTGTTTATACATGAAGTGTATTTTTCAGCGTATCTGAAATCCGGATCGCACCCCATGACTTCTGACATGTCCTCCGCAATTCCCTCAGGAGTGACCCCTTCACCGGCGCTGAATTTATCGAGATCCTCTTTTTTAAGAGGGACCGGCACACCGTCCATTATGTCGCCTATCTTTGAACGTGTCAGATATTCTTCCGACAGTTCAACAAAAGCGAATTTATCCAAGTATTTTCTAAAATATCCTGTTACGCGTTCCGACATGCGTCGTTACATCCTTTCCGGGGCTTCCATCCCCAGCAATCCGAGGCAGTTCTTTATCGCGGTCCTAGAAGCGAGCACGAGTGCCAGTTTGGCAGTCTTCTCTTCCTCATTATCAACAAGGATATATTCATCGTGATAGAACTTATTGAACGCCTGAGCTATATCTGTAAGATGTCTCGTGACTATCGACGGCTCGTATTTCGCTGCCGCGTCGACTACGACATCAGGCAGACTGTATATCAGCTTCGCGAGTTCATACCCTGAATCTCTCGATATGTATTTCGCAGCGAGGCCATCGCTTTCCATTGCTTTTGAAACGGCTTCCCTTCCGGCCTTGCGCAGCACGCTCTCAGCTCTCGCGTAAGTGTACTGTACATATGGTCCTGTCTCACCGTCAAAGTTGAGTACCTTGTCCCATTTGAAAACATAGTCCTTTATCCTGTTGTTCGAAAGTTCCTGGAATATCACCGCGCCGATACCGACCTGGTTCGCCGTTTCTTCGACATTGTCAGTGACGACATTTTTCTCCACGATGATCTCTTTTGTCTTCTCGACAGCCTGGTTCAGCACATCCTCCAGGAATACCACTCTTCCTTCACGCGTCGAAAGAGTCACGACCTCGCCATTCTCCTCCATGCTGACCATTCCGAATGGCACATGCACGCAGTCCTTCGCCCAGTCATATCCCATGAGTTCGACTATCTTGAACCACTGCTTGAAGTGCAGGTTCTGCTGCGACGCTACTACGTAGATGCATTTATCGAAATCATAAGTCTTTTTGCGATAAAGGGCCGCCGCGATATCTCTCGTGATATAGAGTGACGATCCATCCGATTTTGTAATGAGCGCCGGAGTGAGGCCATATTTCTCAAGGTCGACTATCTCCGCGCCCTGTGATTCTTCGAGAAGTCCCTTTTCTTTCAGCTCGTCGACTACTGCCGGCATCTTATCTGAATAGAAACTCTCGCCCGTGTATGAATCGAATTCTATACCGAGCATCTTGTAAACTTTCTCAAATTCCTTCAGTGATTCTTCTCTGAACCACTTCCAGATCTCGACTTCTTCTTTTTCACCGTGTTCCAGCTTCGTGAATGTATCACGCGCTTCCTGCTCGAGAGCGGGATCCTTCTCCGCTTCTTTATGGAACCTCGTATAGTATCCAAGTAATGTTTTTATTGGTTCACGCTTCACGTCCTCTTCGTTTCCCCAGTGACGATAAGCGCATATCATCTTTCCGAACTGCGTCCCGTAGTCCCCAAGATGGTTTATACGTACAGTCTTGTAACCAAGGCTGTCATATATCTTATAAAGAGAATTACCGATGACAGTACTTCTGATGTGCCCGATATGGAACGGCTTCGCGATGTTCGGGGAACTGAACTCGACTATTACAGTCTTGCCTTTTCCCATATCGCTCTTCGCGTAATCAGTTCCTTTTTCGTTCACGTCGCGCACGAGATCGCTCACGAACATTTCTCTTGAAATGAACATATTCACATAAGCGTTCACGCTCTCGACTTTCTCAAAGATGCCATCTGAAGATATCTTCTCCGCGATATCCTGTGCTATGAGAGGCGGTGCCTTGTGGTATTCTTTCGCCAGTCTGAAGCACGGAAAAGCGTAGTCTCCCATCTTTTCATCAGTCGGTACTTCTATCGATCCCGCGATCTCATCAGCGCTGAGGCCTTCTGCCGCTTCCGCTATGATATCAGCGATCTTCTCCTTGTAATCAATCATCGATGCTCTCCTCGTCGGTTATTATCCTTATTCCGTGGTCATTCAGTATCTTCGCGAAACATCCGTCTCCTGAGATGACAGTATGCGAGAAAGTACCGTCATAGATCTTTCCCGCGCCGCAGCTCGGGCTTTTCGCCTTGAGTATTGCGCCTTCGATCTTTTCTTCGCGGACTTCCGCTTCATCCATCGCGACCTGATACGCGCTTTCAGCTCCGGCTTCGAACTCTTCTGTCAGATCGATGCCTGTCTCGCTTACGACTTTTCCGTCTTTACGCTCACACGGCTCCCTCGGTGTCGGAAGACCCGCAAGAGTCTCCGGGCATACCGCGCAGATGCTGTGCTCTTCCGCGAACTTCTTGACCCACTCTGTTTCATTGCTGCCGCCGCTGTACTTACAATTAGTACCCAGCAGACACGCGCTTATAATATACATATAATTACCTTCTTTCGCAAGTATTCTATTTCTTCATCGTCACTATCGTGACACCGTCGCCGCCTTCATTGTAACTTCCCTTTCGGGCTCCGGCCACGGATCTGTTTGTCCTGAGATAGTCATGTATCCCTTTTTTCAGCACGCCTTCTCCACGCCCGTGTATGATCGTGACTTTTTCGAGTCCCGACATCGAAACATCATCGAGATACTTGCTTACATTATCTACAGCCTCATCCAGATTCTGTCCTCTGACATCTATCTGGACGGGCACAGTTTTCGATTTTATCCTGTACATGCCGCCATATGTCGCGGAAGCATGTCTCTTTCTTGCTTCTTTCCCCTCGAGTATGAGCTTCAGGTCGTCCACATCGACGCGTACCTTGATCGCGCCGACCTGCACGAGCACCCTCTCCTTTTCATCCGGAAGAGCGATTATCTCGCCGTTCTGATCCAGGGTTAACACTTTCACGCGATCCCCGATCTTTATATCACTCACGCTCACCGGAGCGTCGTTCACTTCTTTTATGAACTTCTCGCGATATCTCCCGGCAGCGTCCTTTATCTTCTTCCTGTCAGAATCGAATCTCTTGTTCCTCTCACCGAGACTTTCTATCTTGGAAAGTTCCCGCAGATCCTCCTGGACCTCCTTCGACACTTCCTTGGCCTCCGATATTATCGACCTTGCCTGGCGCTTCGCGTCATTCAGGATATTCTCATTTTTCTTCTCGAGGTCTGCCTGTTTTTTCTTCCATTCGGCCTGCTCTTTTTTCATCGCGATATTCAGCCGTATGGCTTCATCGCGCTCATCTTCCGCGAGCTTCCTGTCTTTGTCAATAGATGATATCACATCTTCGAATTCGATGTCGCCCGACTCCATAAGGTCCCTCGACCTTTCGATTATCCGGCCCGGAAGGCCAAGTTTTTCCGATATCTCGAAAGCGTTCGACTTGCCCGGAAGTCCTATTGACAGACGGTAAGTAGGTGAAAGCGTTTCTATGTCAAATTCCATCGACGCGTTTTCCGCGCCGTTCGTGGACAATGCGAATTTTTTAAGTTCGTTGTAATGTGTAGTCGCGAAGATCGTCGCGTTTTTCGCGATGAGATCTTCAAGTACCGATATCGCTATCGCCGCACCCTCTGTTGGGTCTGTGCCGGCGCCAAGCTCGTCTATGAGGACGAGAGACTTGTCATTCGCGTTCTCGACTATATCCACGATATTCGTCATGTGAGAACTGAACGTAGAAAGACTCTGCTCTATACTCTGCTCATCTCCGATATCCGCGAAGAAATCCTCGAAAACAGGGATCCTGCTTCCTGACGATGCCGGTATATGCAGACCCGTCTGAGCCATCATGCAGAGAAGCCCGACAGTTTTGAGCGTGACGGTCTTGCCTCCTGTGTTCGGCCCCGTTATGATAAGAGCCTTGTAATCCTTGCCGCACGATACATTTATCGGAACGACTTTCTTTGGATCTATCAGAGGATGCCTCGCGAGTTTCAGATCGAGCTCACCCTGATCCGATATGTCAGGCACTTCGGCCTGCTGAACAGAAGCAAGTTTTCCTTTGGCCATTATCAGGTCCAGCTGCACAAGCAGCGCCTGGTTATTTTTGAGCCCCGCGTAATGCTCAGCTACGCGTGAAGAGAGCTCCGCGAGTATCCTGTCGACCTCTTTCTTTTCAGCTATCTCAAGTTCCTTGAGATCGTTGTTCAAATCGACTATCACCTGCGGCTCTATAAATATCGTTGCCCCGGTCTGCGACTGATCATGCACGATGCCCGGGAATTTCGACTTATGCTCGGCCTTCACCGGTATCACGTATCTCCCGTCTCTCATCGTCACTATCGAGTCCTGGAGCATGCTCCTGTTGTTCTCGCTGTTGACGATATGATCCATCCTGATCTTTATCGCCTCATTCTGACGCTGTATGCCGCGCCTTATATCCCTAAGAGCGCTGCTGGCGTTGTCCGCCATCTCGTCTTCCGACAAAATACATCTGTCGATATCTTCTTCAAGATCCGTGAAGACCGCGAGCACTTCCGTCATACTCTCCAGTATCGGAAGCGGCGGCAGATCACTCTTCATGAAAGTGACCGTGCTCCGAGCTACAGAAAGGTTATAGTAAACCTTCAGGAGCTGCCCCATATTAAGAGACCCTCCCTTGTTCGCGAAATCCAGGAACGGTTTTATGTCGTAAAAGTTTCCCAGCGGCAGCGGCCCCTTATGTGTTATGAGGTCGACAGCTTCCGTCGTCTCGTCGACAGCGTCCCTGACATCTCTGATGTCGTTAAAAGGCTGAAGCCCGGAGATGACTTCACGAGTCATTTCCGAGCCTGCCTGATCGCTCAACATTTTGATTATTTTTTTGTATTCAAGGACTTTAACGGCTTTCGCGTTCATTTCTTTCCCATTCCATATCGTTCTTCATTTTTTCAAGCTCGCTCTTGAGCTGAGTATTTTCCATCTGGAGATCGAAATAATTGTTCTCCATATCTTTGTACTTCTGCTCAGTCTCGGCGACAGCTTCCTTCGATCCTTTTTCGATCTCAGCCTTCATATCCTGCTGACGACGTATGAGTTCCTCAAGTTCTTTGTCTTTGCCATTGAGCCTTCCGAGCAGCTGATCCTTCTGTGCCCTGATCTCCTCGACCTCTTTTCTGGTCTCCTCTCTCAGGTTTGATATATCTCTCTGCCCCTGCTCCTTCTGGTCCGAAAAACTTTTCTTGGCCTCTTCCCAAAGCTGGATATATTTCTGATTGTCGTCATCGAGCTTTGAATTCATTTTTTCAAGTGAATCCAGTTTTGCCTTCAGGCCAAAGTACTCATCACAGATATTGACGGCCGCCAGCACCGCTATCGAAGACATAGCTCCGACGGCGCAGCTGTCCGCTATCTCCTGCATCTTGTCATCCACATGAGCAGCCAGTTTAATGATCTCCTCGCGCGGTTCTTCGCCCGCGATAGTGTATTCCTTGCCGTAGATCGTAACAGTAACTTTGTTTCCCATAGGTCTTCCTCCTATTCTTCTCTCAGAACAGCGTTGAACTTCTTCTTGAGGCTCGCGAGGACTTTATTGTGTACCTCGTTCGTTTCTTCGTCAGTAAGTGTTTTGTTCTTGTCTCTGTAAGTCAGAGTGAACGCCGCGCTCTTCTTGCCTTCATCCACCTGTTCTCCTCTGTAGATATCGAACAGTTTCACGTCTTCAAGAATTTCTCCGCCGGCTTTTCTTACAGCTTCTTCTATATTTCCTACTTCTAACTCTTCATCGACTACAACAGCGATGTCTCTTGACGTTGCCGGATATATAGGAAGCGGTTTGTATAAGATCTCCGTATCGGCGATCTGCATGACCAGATTGAACATGATCTCGCATACGTATACTCTTCCGTCGATCCCGTAATTAGCTGCTACGTCAGGATGTATCTCTCCCATGATGCCCAGTTCACATGGCTCTTTTTTCATATTATCAGCCATCATCCTGATCATCTCTGTCATCATATTTATATCTTCCTGCCCGACTTCTTCAGCTTTTTTATTCTGCAGTTTTTCAGACAGCTCGCTCATGCGTTCGCTTGACTCCGGATCCTTCTCACGGCCCTCGCCCGCGACTATCCTCGCGCATCTTCCTGGATGGTATATCCCGTATTCGCTTTCCGCTTCGAACGTGAGATCAGTGATCCCGAACTTGGAAAGAAGTTCTTCTACTACTCCCTTGAGCGCGAAGAAATCCGCTCCGTCTCCGTACATACCTATGCACAGCGAATACTGCTCTGAAGGCAGATCCTTTTCGCCATTGTCTGTAGGAATAAAAGTATTGCCTATTTCATAGCATTTTACATCCTCGACCGATCTTGAATAGTTCCTGCCAAGGACATCCATCATATTCGGTGTGAGGATAGTCCTCATAACTGAAGTCTCGTCCCCGAGAGGATTCTTGATCTTTACGAAATTGCGTTCCCATGAATCTTCAGGGATCCTGACTTTGTCTAGCCCTGCCGGATCTACGAACGAATATGTCTCTATCTCATTGAATCCCATAGCGCAGAGATTGTCTCTGGCGACATTTCTCATGAGACGGTCCTTTGGAGTCTCCGCCGGTACACTGTTTCTCGGAAGTGTCATAGGGATGCGGTCGAATCCATACATCCTGCCGACTTCCTCTACATAATCTTCTTCTATAGTGAGGTCGTTCCTTATTGTAGGCGACTTGCATTTCATGACATCGCCCTCGCCTCCGACTTCTATCTCCAGTTTATTGAGATATCCGACCATCTCTTCTCTTGATATCTCGATACCAAGTATCTTGTTCACTCTGCTTACTCTGACGTCTGTCTCTACCGGTTTCTTTTCCGATGGATATACATCTACAGCGCCTTCACATACTGTGCCTATGCCGAGCATCTCGACGAGTCTGCAGAATCTGTCCGCCGCGTCTCTGCACTGGTTAGGGTCAAGGCTCTTCTCGAATCTGATCTGAGCTTCTGTCCTGAGGCCGAGCTTCTTCCCGGTGTGTCTTATGTTCTCACCGTTGAATGTTGCCGACTCTACAAGTATAGTAGTCGTGTCTTCTGTTATCTCAGACTGCAGTCCGCCCATGATCCCGGCGAGTGCTGAGCCTTTCTTTCCATCCTTTATCAGGAGCATCGTATCGTCGAGTTCCCTCTCCTGACCGTCGAGTGTCGTGAACTTCTCTCCATTCGCGGCTCTTTCTACAACGATCTTATTATCTTCTATAGTCCTGAGATCGAACGCGTGCATCGGCTGGCCGTATTCGAGCATGACGAAGTTCGTCAGGTCGACTATGTTGTTTATAGGTCTCATGCCGCCCAGCATCAGTCTCTTCTGGATCCACCACGGGCTCTCTCCGATCTTGATGTCCTTCACTATCCTCGCGCAGTATCTCGGGCAGAGATCAGGATCTTTGATCTCGACGCTTATATGATCCGAACTCTTGTCGCTGTCTTCTTTTTCTATTTTCGTGTCAGGGTAGTTCAGTTTTTCATCGAACGTCGCCGCTGATTCTCTCGCGATACCGACCATACAGAGACAGTCAGGCCTTATCGGCGTGATCTCGAAATCCACTACGTCCTGCTTAAGATCCATAGCTTCTTCAAGGTCCTGTCCAGGTTCAAGATCCAGATCTTCAGGCAGTATCCATATACCTTCATGACTTGAATACGGAACGACTTTATCGTCATATCCGAGTTCGCTGCACGAAAGCATGACCGCTTCAGACAGTACTCCTCTCATATCGCCTGCTTCTATCTTTACAGGTGCTCCGGTATCCGGCTGACCGTGCATAGGCCCCGGCACTGTGCCTCCTGAAAGGACTATAGGGACCATGAGGCCTTCTGATTTTCCTTTCACGATATTAGGGGCTCCGGTGACGACTGTCACAGGGCCCTCCCTGCCGACATCTACTTTGCAGACAACGAGATGATCCGCTGCCGGATGAGTATCGACACTTTCGATCTTGCCGACAACTACTTTATCCATTACTTTATTATAAAAATTTATGACCTCGAGGTTCGTCCCGGACATAGTCATCCTGTCGGCGAATTCCTGAGTCGATTTATCCATTTTTGTATAATCATTGAGCCATTCTATTGGTACTAACATTGTATTTCCTCCTATTTGAACTGGTTGATGAAACGCATATCATCCTCGTAAAGAAGACGGATATCATCGATGCCGTACTTCAGCATCGCTACTCTTTCGATACCCATGCCGAACGCGAACGCCGTGTATTTCTCGGTGTCTATGTTTCCGACTTTGAGTACGTTAGGGTGTGTTTCCCCGCATCCCAGTATTTCTATCCAGCCGCTTCCCTTGCAGACATTGCATCCTTTGCCGCCGCACTTGAAGCAGCTGACATCTACTTCCGCGCTCGGCTCAGTGAACGGGAAGTAATGAGGTCTGAATTTTGTTCTTGTGTCAGGTCCGAACATCTGCTTAGCGAACTCGTCGAGTGTTCCCTTGAGGTCCGCGAGAGTGATCCCCTCGTCTACTACCATACCTTCGACCTGATGGAACATCGGTGAATGCGTTGCGTCCGGTGTGTCTCTTCTGAAGCACCTTCCCGGCACTACTATCTTGAACGGGATGTCCTTCGAAAGGAGTGCCCTCGTCTCGCATGGTGATGTCTGTGTGCGGAGGAGGATGTCATCCGACACGTAGAACGTATCGGAAAGATCTCTGCTCGGATGGTCATCAGGCGTGTTGAGTGAGTCGAAGTTGTAAAATACTGTCTCTACTTCAGGGCCCTCATATACTGAGAATCCCATCGACTGGAATATCCTGACGATCTCATCCTCGACTATAGCCAGAGGATGCTTTGTTCCTACTGTGACAGGCTTTCCCGGCTCAGTGACATCGATCTTCTCGAGCTTGAACTGTGCCGCTTTTTCGGCTTCTTTGACCTGTCTGAATTTATCATTTATCATTTCCTCGACTTTTGATTTTGCCACATTGGCAGCCTTGCCGAGTTCTTTTCTTTCTTCAGGAGCGAGTTTTCCCATGGATTTAAGGACGCTTGTGAGCTCACCTTTTTTGCCCAGATATTTTATCCTGACCTCATTGGTCTCAGCGCGTGTCGCGGCTTTCGCGAGCTGCGCTTTCGCTTCTTCGAGTATCTTGTTTAAATCGTTTTCCATTTTATTTTACCTTTCCTGCTGACTGATACATGAGTATGCCCGCCGCAACCGCGGCATTGAGCGAGTCGACTTCGCCGCTCATTGGTATCTTTATATTCAAACGGGTACGGCTCTTGAAATCCTCCGACATCCCGTTTCCTTCATTTCCGATGACGAGAGCTATATTCTCTGTGAGATCTTCTTCGCAGTAATATTTCTCCGCGTCGAGACTGGTACCGATTATCTTCTTTCCTCCCCTGAGGAGAAGAGCCTCCGCTTCTTCAGGGGTATCCGTGATAAAGACAGGCACCCTGAACAGCGATCCCATCGCGCTTCTCACCACTTTCGGCGAGAACACGTCACCCGTGCCTTTGAGCATGAGCGCCCCGCTGTAACCTGCCGCGTCCGCGGTCCTGATTATCGTACCTATATTGCCGGGGTCCTGCAGTCCGTCTAAAACGATGACGTTTCCTTTTCCGCCGCTTATCCTTTCGAGGAAGAGTCCTTCATCCATCTCCGGTTTTCTGACGATCGCTATGATCCCCTGGCTGGTCTCTGTTTGGGCAATCTTTGAAAAAAGCTTGCCCTTCATAAAGACAGTATCCACACCCGGAAAATCCGTCTGCTTGTGATAATCTTCTCTCGCTATCACCGTCACAGCGCAGCCCGAAGCGCACGCTTCGCCTACGAGTTTTTCACCCTCAACGAGATACAGACCCATACGGTCGCGGTATTTCTTTAGACCGAGCTTCCCGCACGTCTTATATATTCTGTTTTGATCCGAAGTGATAGTTTCCATAAAATTACCTGTTTATTAAACTAAAAGCCGGCTGCAAAAACCGGCTTTCCAAATCATGTTTTGAAGCACCAAGTTATACCGTTATCTCTTATTTCAGAAATGACGGTATATCAAACTTCGAAGATGAATCATCATCAAGATTTTTGAGCACGTTCGAAAGCGTCTGCTCTCCGCTGTGCCCTGTATGGTTCGGATCCGACGCGACGGTGCTTTCATCAGCGCCTTCTTCATCCTCAGAGCCTTCCTGATCGAGACCAAGTCCGGTAGAAGCGGCATAATTTCCGCGCGCGTTCTCGAATCCCGTGGCGAGTACCGTCACGCTCATCTCGTCTTTCATCTCTTCCTTGATGGCAGCGCCGAATATAATGATAGCATCCTTATCAGCGACACTTTCTATCTGATTGGCCGCCTCATTGACATCCATCATGCCGATATCATAACCACCCGTCACATTGAGCAGTATAGCCTTCGCTCCGGCGACAGTAGTCTCCAGAAGAGGGCTCTCGATAGCCTCTGTGACAGCGTCCATGACTTTGTTTTCTCCTTCGCCATGTCCGATACCCATGTGAGCTATGCCTCTGTCTCTCATGACAGTTTCCACATCCGCGAAGTCGAGGTTTATCAGCCCGTCATCACCGATGAGATCAGTTATGCCCTGGACTCCCTGTCTCAGGACTTCATCCGCCATATTGAAAGCTTCGATAAGTGTCGTGTTCGCGTCAGCTACCTGAAGCAGTTTGTCATTTG
The DNA here is from genome assembly GCA_937915045.1 of uncultured Clostridia bacterium. Classification (GTDB taxonomy): domain Bacteria; phylum Bacillota; class Clostridia; order Peptostreptococcales; family Anaerovoracaceae; genus JALCRY01. The sequence goes on along the minus strand of CALDNM010000190.1, from coordinate 12,236 downwards.
GCACAACAACGATAGAGTCGACATAATCCTTGAGGAACTTTATGCCGAGCTCCGCGTGCTCGCTGCGCTTTCTGCCTTCGAATTTGAAAGGCTTCGTGACGACCGCTACTGTAAGGATACCCTTATCTTTCGCGATCTTCGCTATGATAGGAGCAGCTCCTGTACCGGTGCCGCCTCCCATACCGGCTGTGACAAAGACCATCTCAGCGCCTTCGACTTTCGCCGCTATATCTTCCATATTTTCTTCAGCGGATCTCTGACCGACTTCAGGATTTCCTCCCGCGCCGAGCCCCTTGGTGAGCTTGTCTCCGATCTGAAGTTTATTCTCTGCTTTGCACCCTGTCAAAGCCTGTTTATCTGTGTTCACCGCGAGAAAATCTACACCTTTAAGCCCCGCGTCTATCATTCTGTTAACTGCGTTGCATCCGCCCCCGCCGACACCGATGACAATTATTTTCGCATTGCTTTCGTCATTTACTTCGAATTGTAACATTGACTGTCTTCCTCCCGAATGCCTTTTCTCAAAAACTTATAGATATTATATCACATGAATACCCAAATTGCACCGTTTTGTGTTATTTTATGCGAGGGCTGTAAGAGATATATCTGTCGCTCCCGACGGTGATAGTACCCTTGCGGGCCCCTTTCTTGTACAGATCGTAGACCACCTTCTGGATATCACCGTTCTTCATATGCTTAAGGATGTTTTTCGGCGTCCCTTTGCACAGCAGTTTGTCATAGATATACGCCCTGACGAGCGTCTTGCTTATATCGATCTTTTTAAAATAAAGGTCGTTGCTGTCCATCGCCTTCAGTATCGCGATCGTATCATCGAGCAGCTGCGTCTGTTCGACAGAAATATTCTCTCCTGCCACCGCGCTCTTGACCTTGAGCCCCGTTATGACCGTCAGCTTGTACGATCTGTCCGCCTTTTCCATGACATAGCCGTTCTTGTCCATGATCATGTATTTCTTTCCTATCAGGATCGCTGCCACAGGTTCCCTTTCCGTCACCGCTATCGTAAGCTGGCTCGGAAGGCTGATCTTCAGACTGGCATCTTTTATATAAGTGCTTTTCTCGAGTTTCCCCGTGATGCTGAAATGTCTGAGTACCGCGTCCTTAAAGAGATTATCTCCCTGCTTCACGCCCGACATCTCAACGACCTGCTTCGATGAGAAATGATCGTTGCCCGACACCTTGACCGCGTCGATATCGAATAAAGGCGCGTTCAGAAGGAAAACTACAGTCCCGACTATGAGAACTATGGCAATACAGAATCTGAGGAAGTAATGTTTTTTCTTCCTCTTCTTTCTTTTGACCGGCAGCTGTTCCGTTTCCTGCGACTCTTCCGACTGATCCGGCGCTCCATCCTCAGGATGCTCTTCTTCGTCGTTACCGAAATAATCGTCATACCCCGGACTCTTCGTGTAGTCATAATCCGCCATATAACCGGAATAGTCATCGAGATGCGATTCAGGAGAGTCGTTGTAATAACTCTTCTCCTCTTTTTTCGCGTCATCGCTGACTTTCGGTATTTCTATAGTGTCTCTCTTCCCCATCTAGTTCTCCGCAGCGTCCTTCCATTACGAAAGTATGCTGTAATATATTATGTCCGCGGCATCTGCCGGTGAGCTCTTTCGGCTCTGCTCGGCCATGCCGTTTAGTTTGTCCCTGTCTGTCCTCAGGCTGTCTACCGCGCTGAAAAGGCTCTCTCCGGAGAGCTCCGGCTCAGGCAGTATGACTGCTCCGCCCTTATCCGCGACAGCTCTCGCGTTGAACGTCTGATGATCTCCCGTCACATTCGGCGAAGGTATCAGTATCGAAGGTTTCCCGCAGGTGTTTATTTCCGATACAGTAAGAGCGCCGCTCCTTGATACCACAAGATCACACGCGGAAAGATAATACTGCATATCGCTTATGTATTCCATGATGTGGATATTCCCTGCCGGCGTGACTGCCATATCAGAAAGCTCCTGCATTATCAGATCGTAATAGAAACGTCCCGTCCCGAAATATATCTGTACTCCCTCAACGCCGTTGTATTTTCTTATGACATCAAGCATAGCTTTATTTATCCTGCCTGCTCCCTGACTTCCCCCAAACGCGAGGAGCGTGAAATCCTCAGGCGGTATTCTTAGTTTTTCCCTTGCTTCTTCTTTATCCTCATTGAAGAATCCGGCTCTGACCGGGTTCCCGGTCACTACAAGCCTGTCCTGTTTCTTGAAATACTGCGCGGCTTCTTCGAATCCGAGGAATACTTTCTCACAGGAATCCTCAAGCATCTTGTTCGTCATGCCAGGGATCGCGTTCGATTCGTGGATATAGCATCTTACCCCAAGTGAAGCGGCAGCCTTGATAACAGGCGCGCTCACATAGCCGCCTGTCCCTATGGCAATATCAGGATCGAATTCCTTTATTATCTCGCGCGCTTTTCTCTTGCCTCGCGCGTAATCGCTGACAGTTTTGAAATTCTTCAGCATATTTTTTCTGTGGAACCCGCTTGCCGATACAAACTTGATCGGATAACCGTGTTTTGGAACAATGTCTTTTTCCAGACCATGTGTCGTCCCTATGAACAGGATCTCACTGTCCTGTGATTTATCCAGTATTTTATCCGCTATTGCTATCGCGGGATAAATATGTCCTCCGGTCCCGCCGCCGGTCATGATCACTCTCATTTTTCCTCCTGAATCGTTTTCGCAGGCGAATGCCTCGATATATTGAGCAGGATCCCCGCGGATCCCATGAACAGCCAGAGAGCATTGCCCCCGTAACTGATAAACGGCAGTGTGACTCCGGTCGGCGGCATCGAAGATGTCACGACCGCGATATTCATCATCACTTGTATTCCTATCATCAGCGTTATCCCGGCAGCCAGCAGCATGCCGAACTTGTCGGGCGCGTTCATTGCTATCTTTATGCCTCTCCATATCAGGAAGGCATATACGAGCATCAGTATTATTATCGTTATATATCCAAGTTCCTCACCTATGATCGCGAGGATGAAATCATTCTGCGGTTCAGGCAGATACAGCGTTTTCTGTATACTGTTGCCGAGCCCGACTCCAAACAGCCCGCCGGATCCCAAAGCGTACAGTGACTGGACCACCTGGTAGCCGTTGCCCTGTACCTGTTTGAACGGATCCAGGAAACTCGTCACCCTCTGAAGACGGTAACCTCCGCTGTCCGTGAAGATAAGCGCTATCATTCCCGCTGCTCCAAGTCCGACCAGTCCGCCGAGATATTTCCAGTGGAGCCCGTCGACGAACATCATCATGATGATTATCCCTATGACAGTGATCGCTGTCGACATATTCGGCTGCAGCATTATCAGCCCGCCGAGCACCCCGCAAAGCACCAGCATAGGCAGTATGCCCTGCGTCAGTGAATTGACGCGTCCGGGTTTTGAGCTGAGGAACCACGCCACGAATATGATCGTGCAGATCTTCGTTATCTCGCCCGGCATTATAGTCGTTACTCCGAGATTCAGCCATCTTGTCGCTCCCTGTACATTCATACCAAGAGGTGTGAACAGAAGGCCAAGAAGGATTATCGCTATGACCATCAGCCACGGCGCCAGAGGCGCGAGCTTTTTATAGTCGACCAGGGCCATGAAGAGCATGAGCCCCGCTCCGGTGACAGCGAATATTATATCCTTGATAAGATATGTGTACGGCGTCTGCCCGGCGTCTATCGCGCTATAATAGCTCGAACTGAAGACCATGACTATACCGAACACGACAAGCGCGAACACAAGCAGCACCAGAACGAAGTCTCCCGATTTCAGATCTGTGTCCTTCAGTCTGTATTTTTTCCGCTTCTTCCTGCGGGGCTGTTCTGTTTTCGCTTTTTTTCTGCCAGGCATCATTTCTCCAATTTTTGCACACAGGCCTTGAAGTCTTTTCCTCTCTCTTCAAAGCTCGAATACATATCCCAGCTCGCGCATGCCGGTGAAAGCAGAACTGTGTCTCCCGGTTTCGCGAGTCTGAAAGCTTCATTTACGCAGTCGCTCATGTCTTTGACGATGATAGTATGCGTATAACCCATCCTTTCAGCTGTTTCTTTTATTTTCACGGCCGTCTTCCCGAGAAGCACCGCGTGTTTTACTTTGCTGCCAAACGCTCCGACAAAGTCATCGTATTTCGATCCCTTGTCGTAACCTCCGGCGATTATGATTATGTCTCCCTTTATCGCCTGTATGGCCTTGATCGCCGCGTCAGGGTTCGTGCCCTTTGAGTCATTCACGAATTTCACTCCGTTCACTGCTCCGCACGGTTCTATCCTGTGTTCTACGCCCTTGAATTTTTTCAGCGTATCTGTGATGACATCCGGTTCTATGCCCGCGAAAAACGCGATAGCGACAGCCGCCAGAGCATTTTCGAGATTGTGGTCTCCCGGTATCTGAAGTTCATCCACTCCGCAGAATTCCGTGACTTTGCCATCTCCATCCCTTACTACGATCCTGTCATTATGAACGTAAGCTCCGAATTTGAGCTGCTCGATCCTGCTGAACGGCACTATAGTCGCCTTCGAATGCTTTGCCAAAGCAAAGCACACCTTATCATCGAAATTGATCACCGCGTATCCGTCTTTTCCCTGATTCATGAATATATTGGACTTGACGCGGCCATAATTCTCCATTGTATGATGTCTGTCCATATGATCCGGGGTAAGATTCAGGATAGCCGAGATCACCGGTTTGAATTCTTTTACTGTCTCAAGCTGGAAACTGCTCGTCTCCGTGATCATCCACGTATCATCGTCCGCTTCCATTGCTTTGGAAATGACAGCGACTCCGATATTGCCGACGACATCTGTTTTTCTTCCCGAATTTTTGAATATCTCTCCCACTAATGTAGTCGTGGTAGTTTTTCCGTTCGTTCCTGTAATGGCCACATATTTCCCGTATCCGAATCTGTACGCGATCTCCAGTTCACCGACGATCTCCGCTCCGGCTTCACGCGCCTGCGCCACGAACGGCACTTCAGGCGGCACTCCGGGACTCAGCACGACCATATCGTACTTTGTCACGTCGTCAGGGTCCTTGCCGAAAAAGCATTTCACTTTCTTCTGTTTGAAGAATTTCATCAGATCTTTATCGACTTTTTCCTCGTCCTCAGTATCCTGAACAGATACTTTAGCGCCCATCGGCACGAGAGCTCTCACCGCGGCCTCTCCCGAACGGCCCATACCTACAACAAGGACTTTCTTTCCTTTTATTGCTTTTGTTTTATCTTCTTTTTTATTTTTCTTTAACATAATATGCCTCTGTTTCACATTACTGATGCTCGTCCTATGATGCAGCAAATGAGCGTTATCGTCCAGAACATGAAGACCACACGTGTCTCCTTCATCCCGCCTTCCTGGAAGTGGTGATGGAGCGGTGTCATCCTGAATATCCTCTTTCCGTGCGTCGCCTTGAAGTAGCATACCTGCATGATCACAGATACCACCTCAAGGACATATATCAGTCCAACGATCGGAAGAAGAAGTTCCATCTTCATAACGATCGCAGCGGCCGTGATGCCGCCGCCTAGAGCAAGTGATCCGGTATCTCCCATGAACACTTTCGCTGGAAAGTGGTTGAATACAAGAAATCCCAGGCACGCGCCCAGAAGCGCCGCGTAGAACTGTCCGCCGTCGGTCATGTTCGTATACGCCTGCGCCGCGCTGTCCGCGCTCACATTTATCATTTCCCAAGCTGCCGAAGCGGCTGTCGCCATAGCGACCGTGCACATGCAAAGACTGACTATCGCTGTAGTCCCTGCCGCCAGTCCATCGAGCCCGTCCGTGAAGTTCACAGCGTTCACCATCGCGAGAAGCGTGAATACTATGAACGGGATGAACCATCCTCCGAAGTCGACATAGACCTTAGCGAACGGGATGAAGACCTGAGTCCCTATCCCCGAAAACTTAGCTATATATATCGCCATAGCGAGAGCTACGACGAACTGCATCCCGAACTTCGGGACAACTTTCAGTCCTTCGTTCTGGTGCTTGACCACCTTCAGGTAGTCGTCGCAGAAACCGATGAGGGCGAAGAGAACGAACCCCGCGATTATGATCGCGACGTTGCTGTTATACACCTGATGTACGACGAACATCGCTATCAGCGTCCCTATGATGAACGCGAATCCGCCCATCGACGGTGTGCCCGCCTTAGCCATATGTGACTGCGGTCCTTCTTCTCTTATATTCTGTCCCGTATGGAGTTTTTTCAAAAGCGGTATTATCAGGTACGTGATGAGAGCTGTGGCAGCGAACCCTATCAGCACCATGATGCATGTAGTTCCTGCTGTCATTATTTATCTGCTCCTTCCGTAAGAGCTTTCACGACTTTTTCAAGCGCGAGCCCTCTTGACGCTTTTACGAGGACGATGTCCCCTTCTTTTATATATGTGTCCATCTCATCGATGAACTCTTCTTTTGTTTCGAAATATTCCGCGATGTCTCCCGCGCCTTCCTCGATGTTTTTCGCGAGCGGCCCGATCGCTAACACCTTGTCTATGCCGAGTTCCTTCGCAAGTTCTCCCATGGATCTGTGGAGTGCCTTTTCGTCGTCTCCCAGCTCGTACATCTCGCCGAGTATCGCGACTCTCCTCGCGCCTTCCTGCTCGGAAAGTATTTTGAGCGCGGCTCCCATCGAATCAGGGCTGGCGTTATAGGTATCGTCTATGACTTCATAACCGCGTCCTTTCCTGACTGTCAGTCTTCCGCCGGTAAGTTCCAGCTTCCTGAGGCTTTCGGCCGACTCGGCCATGCTCACTCCTATCTTTTCGCCGGCAGCTACCGCGAGTGCCGCGTTGAGCGCGTTATGCACGCCCATGACAGGAAGTTCGAAATGCTGCAGCTGTCCGTCATGAGTTATGTCGAACGAAATGCCCTTAAATCCATTTTCCTTTATATCGCTTATCACATAATCATTGTCATCGTCCGTCCCTGTCATGACGACGTCATATGTCCCGGCAGGCGTCTCCGCGCCTTTCCAGTATCCATGCGTGACATTTTCTCTCTGCAGGTAGTCCTTCCCTTTACTGACTATGAGCGATGCTCCGTTTTCGAAGTAATCGACTATCTCCATCTTAGCGTGGAAAATATTATCACGGCTGCCCAGACGTTCGAGATGTGAGATCCCCACATTTGTCATAAGCGCTATGTCCGGCCTGATGAAATCCGCGAGCTCATGTATCTCTCCCGCGTGATCCATGCCCATCTCCAATATCGCGACCTCTGTATCAGGGTCGAACCCCAGGATAGTCATGCAGAGTCCCTGCAGTGTATTTAAATTTCCAAGGTTCCTTCCTGTTTTATATTTTCCGCTGCTGACAGCGTACATCATATCCTTCGTGCTTGTCTTTCCTGTGCTGCCTGTCACTCCGATCCTCTTCGCGTCGAGAGACGCGAGATATGTCTTCGCGAACGCTATCATGGCCTCCGTCGTGTCATCGGTCTTCACCGCGGTGATCCCATCGCGGCTGCCCAGCGCGTTTTTAAAAGCATCCTCATCCGAGATCACAAACTGCCGGCATCCCGCGTCCATTACTTCACGCAGGAATTCGTGGCCGTCTCTATTATCTCCCTTGAGCGCAAAAAACAGGCCGTCCGCGGATGCCTGACGCGAATCCGCGAACGCGCGTCCAGCGGTTTCACTTCCATCACCATATATGACGGTGCCGCCCATTATCCGCGCTGTATCATCTATTGTATATTTGATCATTTGTTCCTCTTGTTCTTCTTTCCTCAAAAACAGTCTATAATATTATACAACTTTTTGTATCAGTCCGCATTGGATATTTCCATATATTTGAGCGAATTCTTGATCACGTATCTCGCTCCCGGCGCGGCCACCGTACCGCCGTGAGACTGATCTGAAGGCTGGTCGACGAGGAAGAGCACCGCTATCTTCGGGTCATTCATCGGCGCCATGCCTACGAATGACGCTACTACGTTATCCGAGTACTTTCCATTCACTACGACCTGGGCCGTTCCTGTCTTTCCTCCGACCTTCACTCCTTTTATTTTCGCTTTTTCACCGCCGCCCTTATCGACGACGAACTGCATTGTCTTTTTCATCTTGCTTGCCGTGTCGCTCGATATGACCTTACGCACTTTCACCGTACCGTATTTTTTCACGACCTTGCCCTTTGAATTCTTTATCTCCTTTACGAGGTGAGGCTTTACCATAACGCCATTGTTGCCTATCGAGCAGATAGCTGTGAGGAGCTGTATAGGTGTCACAGAAATACCCTGGCCATAGCCCTGAGTCGCTAGGTTTACCTTGCTTTCCTGAAGTTTTGCCTTTGACATGACGATGCCCTGACCTTCTCCCGGGAAGTCCACTCCTGTCTTTTCAGTAATGCCGAAGAGCCCCATATAGTTATAGAACGTAGTCGCGCCAAGTCTCATCGCCAGAGTCGCGAATACCGGGTTGCACGAATTACCGACGGCTTCTTCAAGATTTTCATCCCCGTGCGGCTCTCTCCAGCTCCAGCATTTGAGAGTCGTCCCCTCGACGTTGATAGAGCCGCTGTCATAGAAATGCTCGCTCATGTGCGTCTTATTTTCTTCGAGTGCCATAGACGCGGTCAGAAGCTTGAAAGTCGAGCCCGGCTCATACGTATCCTGTATGAGTGAACATCTCCACATCTTCTGCAGATATTTCAGCTTCGCGCTGTCCGACATCTTTTCATATTTTGCTTTTGCTTTTGTCCCTGTTGGTGTCCTCGGTTCATTCGGATCGTAGCCCGGATTTGAAGCGCATGCCAGTATCTCGCCGGTCTTCGGATCGACCACGAGACATGATACGCGTTTCGCGTTTGAACTTTTCTCTACTGACTTGCACGCGTGCTCCGCGTATTCCTGTATTACAGAATCTATGGTCGAGACAACTGTATCGCCGTCCTGAGCGCTCTGATATTTTTGTGAACCTGAAGAAACGAGATTTCCGAGTACATCTTTGTTGTACACCCATCTCCCGTTGACTCCCTTGAGATATGAATCGTATTCCAGTTCGAGACCCGCAAGTCCTACATTCTGATCGCTGACGCTGCCGAGCACCTGAGAAGCGAAGTTTTTCTGCGGATAGTATCTCTTGGCCTGCTCTGTGATCTCAACACAGGCGTAGTCAAGCTTTCTGACTTTGTCCGCTTTCTCCGCGTCGGCGTAATTCACGAGTTTCACGAGCGTGGTTTTGCCGGAGAGTTTCTTTTCGACTTCAGTCTCATCCATATCAAGCGCTTCGGCGAGCTTCTTCGATACCTCTTTGACTTTCGCGTCATTCTTGCTCTGTGATGATGAAGTCTTTATCGATGCCGGTCTTACCCATACTGAATATTTCGTTATACTGACAGCAAGCGGATTGCCGTTCCTGTCTTCAATATCCCCGCGCTTCGCGTCGACAGTCTGATCTTCTGTCTGCTGCGCCGCGGCCATTTTTTTATATTCATTTCCTTTAACTATCTGTATATATCCTACTTTAAAGCATAAAACGACCATCACCACCGCAAAAATCATAAATGCGATGACTAGTCGTTTTTTGTTCGCTATTGTTACACGTCTGCCGCGAGACATAATTCTCCTTCTTTTATATAAAACAAGAAAGAGCCAGACAACCTCACTGGTCCAATAATTCAGTTGTCTGACTCATTTCCTACTTAACCATATGAAATTATTCGCAGCGGGACGAGCCTTGCGCGCCCTAATTATATGCCTGCTTTTTCAGAAGGCTGGCAAGATCGCTGCTCGGTTTATCGGCCGTTGTCAATTTTACATATTTCTTGCCACTCGGATAGACCATACCGAGTTTACCTGTGGCCTTATCCGCTACTGCAGCTATTCCCGACGCGCTCTTCACTTTTACCTGAAGTGTCTGGACTTCGCTTTGCAGTGCTTTGTTGGATTCTTTAAGTTTGTTGTTCTGATAATTCATAGAAGCGACATACGCCGACACTATGACCATCGTGATACAAAGCAGCCCGGCGATAAGTACAAGCATAAATAACTTTTTCTTGTCTGAAGCCGTGATCTCTGTCCCGGATGATTTTTCGGCAGTCTTAGGCCGCATGTCAAGTCCGTGTCGATTATAACTTTGCTGCTGATTCCATTGCTGAGCTGTCATCATAATCATCAGATCCTTTCCGCTACTCTGAGTTTTGCGCTTCTCGACCTTGGGTTAGCCTCAAGCTCTTTATTTGATGGAGTTATCGGTTTGCCCGTGATCTTTTTTATATCCGCGACTTTTCCACATACACACACCGGGAAATCCGGAGGACAGGTGCACGGATCGGCCCTGTCACGTATGATATTTTTCACTATCCTGTCTTCGAGAGAATGGAATGTGATCACGCACAGCCTTCCCTCGCTGTTCATAACGTCCAGAAATTCCGTGATCGCCTTGCTGAGCTGTCCCAGTTCATCATTCACTTCTATCCTGATCGCCTGGAATGTCCTCTTAGCCGGATGTGGTCCGCTTCTTCTCGCGGAAGCCGGTATCGCTGCCTTGATTATTTCCACCAGTCTGCCGGTCGATCCGATCGGCTCTTCTTTTCTCGCCTTGACGATGAACTGACTGATCCTTGAGGCCCAGCGTTCTTCGCCATATTTTTTTATAACCTCCGTGAGATCTCTTTCGCTGTACGTATTGACTACGTCGTAAGCAGTGAATCGATCGTCGCGGTTCATTCGCATGTCCAGAGGCGAATCGTGCATATATGAGAATCCCCTGTCGATATTGTCTAGCTGGAAAGAAGAAACACCCAGATCCAGCAACGCGCCGTCTATGCCATCTATTTCCAGGTCTTCAAGCACGTTTTTTATTTCAGAATAATTGCTCTGGACAAAAATCTTTTTGCAGTCAATTCCTTCTAGTCTCGTTTTTGCCGCTGTGAGAGCGTCTGTATCTCTGTCTATCCCTATCAGAGTCCCTTCCGGACCGAGGTGTTGGCAGATCTTCTCCGCATGTCCCCCGCCTCCGATAGTCCCATCGACATATATGCCTCCGGGTCTGATATCCAGGTTCTCTATACACTCGTCGAGCAGCACTGAGGTATGTTTAAATTCCATACTGTTCCATTCCTCTGGCGATATCTTCGCCATCCATCTGATTCGCCGCCTGGTCTTCATCCCAGATCTCACGGCTCCAGACTTCGATCTTCTCTCCGTCCCCGATGGTCAGAAGCTCCTTGTTTATGTTTCCATAATCACGGAGCGCCAGTGGTATGGTCACTCTGCCCTGCCTGTCTATTTCGCATTCTTCCGCGTTTCCGTAGAAATGTCTTACGAAATTCCTTGCGCGAGTATCAGCTTTAGGCAGTTGTTTCAGCTTTTCCGCGAAGTTTTCCCACTCAGCCATAGGATAGATGTAGAGACATCTGTCTATTCCCTGAGTGATGACGCACTTCAAACCGAGTTCCTCCCTGTATTTAGCAGGAACGATCATTCTGTACTTAGCATCTATTGAGTTTTTATAGCTGCCCATGAACATTGTTTGATCCCCCGTTGAAAAGCCATTCAGACACCTTGCTTATTTTGTTTAATCCACTTTACTCCACTTTGCTCCCTTTTTCAATATTTTACGGTGTTTTTTTGGGAGTACATCTCCATTTTTCTCTTATTTTGTGTTGCGATTCCGCCGTTTTCTGACAATTCCACAAGATATTGTGGTAGAGTAAATATTCGGCGCACTTGATATGGATTAGAATTGTCTTGATTCTTTTCCTGCCTAAGTGAGAAGATGACTTCCAGGCATTTTGAGAGTATAATAATCGAGTCCGTTGGTGTTTTGGAAAGGAAGAAAAAAGCGAAATGCACACTCCTGATCCTATAGCTTTCACAATATTCGGCTTCGATATCAGATGGTATGGAGTACTCATGGCTGCCGCTATTTTTATCGGCGGCGCCGTCATGTATAAACGCGCTCCTAAACACGATATCGCTCGCGACGATGTGCTGGACATCCTGCTCATCGCTGTACCGTGCGGTATAATCGGCGCACGCCTTTATTATGTACTGTTCGAGTGGAGTTATTACTCGCAGTTCCCTTCAGAAATATTCGATTTCAGGGGCGGCGGACTCGCAGTCCACGGCAGTCTCATCGGAGGCTTCATCGGAGCATGGCTCGTATGCAGACACAAAAAGATCAGTTTCGCAGACGGACTCGATCTGGCTGTTGCCGGTATCGCGCTCGCTCAGGCCATAGGACGCTGGGGAAATTTCATATTCAGTGGAAAAAGGAAGCC
>CALDNM010000189.1 GCA_937915045.1 uncultured Clostridia bacterium | reverse complement strand
TCAGGTTGTATCAGAATACTTCTCAAAGTGTAACATATGTGTTGACAGTTAAGACCATATATGTGATGCGGTAGCAAATTCCGCTTTAACGCTATATGAAACAATGATATAATATATAGAAGCTTTATAGATAAGGAGCGCTTTTTATGAATGATCTTGACAGAGCAGAAGCTGCTTTTAAAGACTATATCAGAAAATATATAGAGGACCGGGACATAAACGCGATTTTTGATTACTTTACTGATGACATCAGTTTCGATGGCACCGGCCAGAATGAGCAGGCGTGGGGAATAGATAATGTCATAGCTCTCATCCACACCGAATTCCTCGCGGATTCATATCATTACAAAGTTAATTTCGAAAGCGTACAAAAAAAAGCCCTGAGCAGCGATATGTTTTATCTTGTCTGTAACTTTTATGTACCGCGTATACTTGCGGACGGTATGGAAGTCACGATGTATTCCGTTATGTCGATCATTATGAAACTCATAGACGGCAAATTCAAGATATGCTCAGTCCATTCTCAAACACCCATAAAAGAGCAAAGCAAAGATGAATTCTATCCTGTGCAGTTCTCGGAAAAACTGCGCCGGGAGCAGATCGAGCTTAAAGAAGCTACGAAAAAAGATCCGATGACGGATCTTCTGAACAAAGTCGCCGCCGAAAAGATGATACAGGATATACTGAGCCTGCAGAAAACTGACGCGCTACACGCGATCATGATCATCGATATAGATCATTTCAAGGAAGTAAACGACTCATTCGGCCACCTGTTCGGTGACCATGTGATAATAAAGACTGCCGATACGATAAGCTCGAATTTTCGCAGGCAGGACATAGTTGCGCGTATAGGCGGGGATGAATTCCTGATTTTCATGCAGTCGGCAGGATCTGTCGATGCCATAAAAGAAAAAGTTTCATCTCTTCGCGACGCGCTGAATAATTCCCTCCACGGGACGACATGCAGCTTCGGCATCGCCATCACACACGGTGGTGATAAAAGTTACCGCGAACTGTTCCGCATGGCTGACACAGCACTTTACAGCGCGAAATCCAGCGGTCGGAACACGTACCAATTTTATGATGGCCGCCCTCTTACTTCAGAATAGTTTTTATTTTGCAGTCGAATGTACACCGTAAGAATTATCAACAGCATACTTCGTGAATGTGATCAGTCTTTTAGTATCTGAAAATCTTCCGCCGCCGGAATCAGACCCCATCACGACAGTTATATACATCTTTCCATTGTAAGTAAAAGCTCCGGTGAAGCATCCGCCGGACTGCTCGATCCAGCCGGTCTTGCCGCCCAGGAAACCCGAAGTCCCGAGCATCTCATCGGTCGTATAGACCGTATATTTCTTTTTTTTGCCCGTCGTGAAAGTGTATTTTGATTTTTTGATCACCGTCTTGAAATACTTCGTCTTCGAACTCGTCATAGCGTACTTCATGATCAGTCCCATATCATATGCGGTTGTGTAGTGGCTGCTGTTGTAAAGGCCATGGGCATTCTTGAAGTTCGTATTCCTGCATCCAAATTTCTTCGCCTTCGCCGTCATTCTTTTCGTAAACCTCGAAGTACTGCCACTGACCGCGATCCCGGCCGCGCACGCGACATCGTTCGATGATGGAAGAAGTATGGCGTAGAGCGCCTGCTTCGTCGTCAGAGAATCTCCCTTGGATATACCAAGCCCCCACGGAGTATTATCAGCCTCCGCCGTTATCTTTATCCTCGAGGACAGGCTTTTGTTCTCGAGCAGAAGTATCGACGTCATGACCTTCGTCATGCTCGCCGGGTATCTTTTTTTTGTACTGTATTTATTATAGACGATCTTTCCCGTCGACGCGTCAATAACGACCGCCGTCCTGCATGTCAGCGATGCCTTGTTATACACCTTGATCTTCCGGCTGTACGCGGCATATGTGCTGTCCGCCGGTATGACGAGCTTCCACGCGCTGTAATAATACGGCTTCCACGAGTTGTCGTAAGTGATGCGTATGCTGCTGGACTCAGCGTTGTCGAGAGGATACGATGATTTTTCCACCCACTGCTTCTGGTCGTAATCATACGCGTATAGATACGCTGTCCTGCCGTAAGCGTTATGAACGACAATATTATCGTACATATTTGTCGCTGTCTTGTAATTTCGCGATCTCGTCGTGTAAAGACCGCTCACAGAAGTAGCGGCAAGTGCCGTATCAGTATCCGCTGCAGCTCCATGCGGCCAGTACGCGCACGTCATCGTCACCGCCATTACTGCGACCAGTAAAATATATGCTGCCCTTTTTTCTATTGTCCTCGCTTTATGCATTTCGCGTCCTTTCTCTTTTTCTCGATTCTAACTTATCTGTCACTTTTCGTCCACCTCCTCCGCGAAAAAACACAAAATCTTTACCCCGTTCACACATTCCGGGCCTGCCTCGCAAGAGCTCTGACGAAGACCCGGGTTTACTGAAATTTAACTGAAATTGCCCGTTTTCCATTGACTTTTAACAGACAAACTTCTATCATCTATTAAGTGAGTTAGTTTTCGACAGAGGATGAAAGGATGGATCATCAATGACATACGGACCCAATCCCGACGCGATATACCCAAACGAAAAAAACAGGGATATCGTCTTCATAAAAAACGTCGTCGATCATCCGAACGTCCACATAGGGGATTATTCTTTTTATGTCGATAATGACCACCCTGAAAGATTTCAGGAGCATATAACAGGTCTGAACGATGACGATCGTGATCAGCTTTTCATCGGGAAATTCTGCTCCATAGGGAAAGGTGTGAAAATCTTTCTAAATGATGCCGATCCGAGGATGAGCTCAACTACGGCTTACCCCTTCCATCTCATGGGACATGGCTGGGAAAAAGCGGCACCGGATCGTGACGCGTCTTGCGGAAGTGAGTTCACCGTCATAGGCAACGATGTGTGGATAGGTGAAAATGTGACTATACTGCCCGGCACACATATAAGTGATGGCGCTGTCATCGGAGCGGATTCCACAGTTTCCGGCTTTGTACCGGCATACTGGGTCGTAGCCGGAGATCCAGTCGAGTTCATCAGAAGAAGGTTTGACGCGGACACTATAGAAAGTCTTCGCAGCATCAAATGGTGGGATTGGCCGGTGAAAAAGATCTACGACAATCTCGAAGACCTGTGCAGAATATAAGCACTGATAAAAACAGCATAAAATGAATGGAGGTAACAGTTAAATGAAATTAAGCAAGAAAGGAACATCCGGAGCAGGAGCAAAGACAAGCGCTCTTGAGATAGTACTTTACATCGTAGCAGGTATCACCGCGGCCATCGCGATATACATGACATACAGCGCGATCTCATACATCTCATCTTATTACAGCAACTACGGCGTCTCGATCAGCTCGAACCCGGGACAGGCTATACAGTATATCGTCGGTCAGGCATTCGCGTACTACGCTTGGATGTTTGTCTTCTTCGTACTCGCGAGGGTGATCAGAAAACTTGGACATCCTACAGTTATAGGAAAGAGCACTACATCGAAGGTCGCTGTTCAGACAGCTCGTCTTTCTGAAGAGTCACCTGAAGAGAGAAAAGCGAGAAAAGAAAAAGAAGAAGCGGAGAAAAAAGCAAGAGAAGATAAAATCGCGGCTGAAGCTGAAAATAAAGCGCAGAAACGCGCCGCAAAAGAAGAAGCGAGAGCTAAAAAAAAAGCGGAAAAAGCAGCTAAATACAATCATAAAGAAGAAGCTAATGAAGAAGCGCCTGAAAAGGATAACACTTCGGACGAAAACACAGATACAGACAAATAATTTCAGATACGAACTCCCGGATATCACGTCCGGGAGTTTTCTGTTATAATAAAACTATGAAAAAGCGCAATCAAAAAAACGAAATACATATCATCGCGTCTTCTGCTGTGGCGGCTTTCGTCCTGAGTTTTCTCATCATACTGATCATAGATCGGTGCGCCGGCAGTATACGCTTTTCTATGTCTTTAAAGCTCTCTTTGGCTGTTATATTCGCGCTTCTGCTGGTCTTCATCGACAAGATCGATACCAGCGGTGATGACAAAGAAAAATTCATGATCGATAAGGAGGGAAATGTTTTGATATCAGGCACATGCGCCGGAGCGGTCGCGGGCGACATCGCCGGCTCCAAATACGAATTCGACAACATAAAGACCAAGGATTTTCCTCTGTTCAGTGAAGGCTGCCGCTTCACCGATGATACCGTCATGACCTGCGCTGTCAAATCCGGCCTTACGCGCTGGCTCAGCGGCGGACGCGAAGGAAGTCTCCGCGATGATTTTATTGACGAAATAAAGTATTATGGAAACAAATACATCGACGCGGGATATGGCAGGCGTTTCACCGAATGGCTGGAAAGCGAGACAAGAGAACCTTATGGCAGCCTTGGGAATGGAAGTGCTATGCGCGTCTCCCCTTGCGGATTCCTCGCCTCTACAATAGAAGAAGCCCGTGAATGGGCAGTCATCTCGGCAGAAGTCACGCACAACCATCCCGACGGGATCAACGGGGCTGAAGCTGTAGCGGCAGCTATATTCACAGCGAGAAACACTGACTCAAAAGATGAAGTGCGCCGTGAGATAGAAAAATATTATAAGATCGACTTTACACTTGATGAGATACGCCCCGACTATTCATTCGATGTCACGTGCGCCGGATCTGTCCCTCAGGCGCTCGAATGCTTCCTTGAAGCCGAAGATTTCGAAGACTGCATAAGGAACTGCATAAGCATCGGAGGAGACTGCGATACGACCGGAGCGATAGCGGGTGCTGTCGCGGAAGCGTTCTTCGGCATTCCCGAAGAGATCAACGAAGAAGCCCTTTCATATCTCCCGGACGATCTCCTGGATATAATAGAAGAAAAATAGCATAAAATCAAAACACAAAGGCGGCCCTTACCCGGCCGCCTTTATGTTTTGATGGACTATCAAGTATCTATATAAAATATTTACTTGCCCTGTGTTTTTGTGTCGTAATCGACATAGCATACATGTGTCTCTAAGAATTCTTCAAGACCGTGCTCGCCGTCATCGCCGCCGATACCGGACTGTCTCACGCCCGCGTGGAATCCCTGGAACGCTTCGAAATGCTCACGATTGACATATGTCTCTCCGAAATGTATCTCATTGAGAGCTCTGAGCATAACGTCTGTATCCTGCGTATAGATAGACGATGTCAATCCGTAGATGCAGTCATTCGCCTTTTCTATAGCTTCATCGAGAGTCTTGAACGTCGAGATCGGAAGTGCCGGTCCGAAGATCTCTTCTCTCATGATCGTCATATCATGCGTGCATCCGGTGACCAGAGTCGGTTCATAATAGAAACCTTTTCCGTCGACTTTCGCCTTCTTGCCTCCGCATACGATCTTCGCGCCTTCAGCTGCCGCGCTCTTTACGAGCTCATCGACATGTTCAGCCTGCGCTTTATTAACCATAGGCCCCATATCGACTTTTGTCAATGGGTCTCCGTAAGTTGCCTTCTCGATTCTTTTCGTCATCTTCTCGATGAACTCATCCGCGACACCTTCCTGGACATATACACGTTCAGCAGCATTGCAGACCTGCCCGCAGTTGATCATACGTGAGTTGAAGACATGCTCCACGGTCGCGTCGATGTCCGCGTCATTCATGACGATGACAGGCGCTTTGCCGCCGAGTTCCAGCGATACCTTAGTGATATTCTGAGCAGCCGTCGCCATGATCTTCCTGCCGGCTTCTGTACTTCCGGTCATGGAAACCATCGCTATCTTCGGGCTCTTCGAAAGCGAGTCTCCGACTACCGATCCTGCTCCGGACACAACATTTATTACCCCAGGAGGCAGTGAACTCTGTTCAACAAGCTTCGCGAATTCATAGCAGCCATTCGGCGAATCGCTCGATGGTTTGAGCACTACAGTGTCTCCGGCAACCAGCGCTGGAGCGACCTTTCTTCCTATAAGGAAGAGCGGGAAGTTCCACGGCATGATACCTGCGACTACGCCTATAGGCATCTTGTACATGAAAATGTTCTCGTTCGGACGATCGCTCGGAAGGATCTCCCCCTTCATATGACGCGCCATCTGAGCGAAGTAAATGATATACTCAGAAAGCCATCCAGCCTCATCTCTCGACTGAGCGATAGTCTTGCCCATCTCAGCCGTATTCGTCTGCGCGAACATCTCCGCGTTGTCCTTGACGAGCTGAGCGAGCTCCATCAGATATCCAGCTCTCTCGATAGCCGGTACCTTTGCCCATGACTTCTGCGCTTCATAAGCGGCATCTACCGCGTTTTCCACATCTTCCACAGTCGCTTTCGGAACCCGTGAGATCACTTCCTCTGTAGCAGGATTGATGACATCTGTCATTTCTCTGCTTCCGTTAGGAATGAACTTACCGTTGATAAACAGCTCATATTGTTTCATTTTCAATACCTCCTGTTATATTAAAATTTTAAGTATTCTGACAACTGACATTATACCACTTTTTTATTTTGATTGGTAGTACCAAACGCAGTAATGCCCTTGTTTTTCTTTATGCCTCATGTGATATAATATTCGCGAGGTGATGATGATGAGTTTACTGATCACAGTTTCGATCCTGTACGCTGTTCTGGCCGTCGTGACTATGGCTCTCGCCGGTCTTGGCAGACTTAAAGCTTTTTTAGTGACAAAAACATGCTCCGGACTTCTGTTCATAGCGGTCGGATATTCCGCGTTCATTTTTTCGGGCAGTAATGTATTTTTCGGCCTTCTGCCGGTCCTTATCTTCTGCCTTATCGGTGACATCATGCTCGCGCTCGCGCTTGGCCCTGACGGCAAAACGAGGAACCCTCATTTTTCACTTGGAGTCGCGGCATTTCTCGCCGCGCACGCTCTGCTGTGCTGGCAGATACTTCGTTATATCGATTTTCACATATGCCCGACTGTACTGGTCGCCGCGCTCACAGTCATCATGACGATCATTTTCACCAGGAGCGACAAGTTCGATTTCGAGGGCAATGAGATCCTCTGCATTATATATTCGTTCTTTGTCGGACTCTCATGCGGGCTCGGCCTCAACATGATAG
>CALDNM010000188.1 GCA_937915045.1 uncultured Clostridia bacterium | reverse complement strand
AGATCGAGGAGATGGAGCCGGGCAAAAGTGTCACCGCGATCAAACACGTGAGCCCGGATGAATATTATTTCAACGGACATTTCCCTCAGGAACCGGTCATGCCGGGTGTCCTTATAGTTGAGACGATAGCCCAGGCGGGAGCCGTGGCAGCGCTGTCGCTCCCGGAGAACGAAGGCAGGCTGGCGTTTTTTGGCGGCATCAAAAACGCGAAGTTCAGACAGAAGGTCGTGCCGGGAGATGATCTCAGGCTGGAGGTCGAGCTGAAGAGCTTAAGATCGCGAGGAGGCACAGGCCTTGGCAAAGCGTATGTAGGCGACAAGCTCGCGTGTGAATGCGAGATACTGTTCGTATTCGGATAGGATGGAGAACGGCGGATGAATGACATAGAACGCATAGACGAAATACTCGTCGATCTTTTCAATATAGTCCTCAAGATGGAAGAGAGAGCCCTGAGCGATTCGAGCAGGCACGATCTTTCTATGACCGAAATGCACACTCTCGTCGCGATAGGCGGAGAGCATAAAAGAAACGGCAGGACTGAGAAAGCAAAGACGATGAGTCAGGTCGCCGCCGTGCTCAAGATATCTGTCAGTACGCTTACTACAGCAATAAACCGTCTGGTAAAAAAGGGATATGTCGAGAGGTTCCGCATCCCCGAAGATAAACGTATCGTAAAGATACGCCTTACTGCAACAGGAAGAGAAGCCGTCGCGGAGCACAGCGCGTTCCACACGAAGATGATATCTGAAGCGATATCTATGCTGTCACCGGATGAGGTCGGAAGATTCGTCCAGTCGCTTGAGAATATGAACGAGTTCATGTCCATGCAAAGGACGCCGCCTGTGCGCAGCATGGATGACTACGCGCTGAAGCCGCTGAGAATAAGGAACACCGTGGTCCCTATCCCTATATTCCAGGGAGGCATGGGAGTCGGAGTTTCTCTTGGAGGGCTCGCCGGCGCAGTCGCGAAAGAAGGCGGAGTCGGATGTGTATCGGCAGCTGAATGCGGTTTCGGTGAAGAAGGATACGATGGCCATCCGATCAAGTCGGATCTTGAAGTACTTAAGAGAGAAGTAAGAAAAGCGCTCGATATCTCGGCCGAAGGGACGCCGGGACCGGTGGCTGTCAACGTGCCGTATACAACGGAGCATTACAGCGATTATGTCGATACAGCTATCGACGCCGGAGCGAAATTCATCGTGACAGGAGCCGGCATACCGACTTCGCTTCCGCGCATAGTCGGGGACCGTGATGTCGCGCTCATACCGGTGATCTCGTCCGCGAGAGGCGCGAGGGTCATCATAAAGAACTGGCGCAAAAAGCACGGGCGCGACCCGGACGCTTTCATTTTTGAAGGCCCTGCCGCAGGCGGGACGCTCGGATATAAAGAAGAGAAGATAGACAGAGCGCGCGAAGAATTTTACGCGAACATAACTGAGATAAAAGAAGAGATATCACAGCTCGGGAATTGCCCGCTGATAGTCGGCGGAGGCATTTTCAACGCGCAGGACGCGAGGAAGGCGTATGCTTACGGCGCGGACGGAGTGCAGATCGGGACGCGATTCGTGACTACCGAGGAATGCGACGCGTCGGATGAATTCAAGCAGGCGTATCTGGATGCCGATGAGTCGGATGTAGTGCTCGTTTCGGGACA
>CALDNM010000187.1 GCA_937915045.1 uncultured Clostridia bacterium | reverse complement strand
TCCGGCTTCAGTATCGACCGTAGTTTTGTACGCGTCTTTCGCCGCGGCCGCGGCGTCCTTCGCGCTCATTTTATCCTGAGACTTGAGAGCACACTTGAGCATCAGCTCCTGCATCCTCTTGTCCAGCCCGGCAGCGGCATACTTCTCTTCGAATTCCATATACGCGGAACATTCCTCTCCGACAGCCATTACTGCCGCCAGAAAGGCCTCATACTCACCCTGGCACTGCTCCGGTACTTCATAGTAGTCTCTTAGAACACCTAGCTTGGTGTCGACTGCCATACGGACTTCATCGTTCATATTCGCTATACCCCCTCCTGATACCTTATCTGCGCTAAAATCGATAACTTTCTTAATATTTAGTTTATCAGACTGAGATTTTTACACTACACCCGAAAGTATTAGTTAAGACAAATTTTGCCACAAAAAAACGCCTGGATCATATCAGGCGTTTGTCCGTCAAGTTTATTGCCGAGCCGGTCTATTCTGTTTTTCCGATATTCACCACCATGCCGCTCACGCGCGCCTTGATGGCAATCTCCGTCCGGCTCCTGCAGCCGGTCTTTTCCATCATGCTCTTCACATGCATCTTCACTGTATTTTCCGAAATCCCGAGTTCCTTCGCAATAGCGGCGTTCGTGACTCCTGCAGTCATGACTCTCAGCACATCGATCTCCCGCGCGCTGAAGTCGTCGCTCGAAGCCTGTCCTATCTTGAGCTTCGGAGCGCTGCCCGGATATACCGACTCGCCTGCCATAGTCCTGTCCATGACCTCGAGTATCGTGTCCTCCGAAGCTTCTTTATACCAAAAGCTCTCAATACCTATCTCTCTCGCCTGATCGATCCAGGAAGCGTCCGCCATAGAAGTGACGGCGATCACCTTCACCTTCGGCATTGCTTTCTTGATCCTTGCCGCGGCCTCGAGCCCATTTGAACCGTCGTTCATCACTATGTCCATGACCACAAGATCCACATCCCCGGTCAGCACGTACGTATCGGCGAAAGCCGCGGACTCTACAGATCTTACCAGTTCATAATCGTCGCTGCCCTTGACATACATCTCAAAAAGCTGTCTGGGCACATACTGGTCGTCCACTATCATAACTCTCGTTTTCGCCATTTATTTTTCCTCCATCGGTAATGATATCCAGAGAATGAATTCCGGCAGACTCGTTATCTGCATCGCCCCGCCTTCACGCTCTGCCGCGGCGCGCAGGTTTTTCAGCCCTCCGGTCTCTTCTATTATACCATCCGGCCGGCGGCCGTCATTCATTATCTTCACAATGACAGTTCCATCGCCCCTGTCTATTTCGACATCGACCTCTTTCCCGTGAGCGTGCCGCACTGTGTTGGTGAGACATTCGTGTATGGCAGTAATGATGACTCTGCGCAGTCTTTCTTCTTCCGGCAGTTCTCCGGTGATATCGATAGTCACTCCCACAGCGTCCGCGGCTTCCATAAGGAGCTCAAGCCCGTCTCTCGCGGGTCCCGGATCCGCTTCATGTTTCATGACGTTTATATC
This sequence comes from uncultured Clostridia bacterium, assembly GCA_937915045.1. Classification (GTDB taxonomy): domain Bacteria; phylum Bacillota; class Clostridia; order Peptostreptococcales; family Anaerovoracaceae; genus JALCRY01. The sequence goes on along the minus strand of CALDNM010000187.1, from coordinate 7,231 downwards.
GTGACGCCACAACGCGAGCAGATCGGAGCGGTTTCTCGTATCCTCCGGCTGAACAAGATAAGCTCTGAATGATAACAGCGACCTTCCCACATCGTCGTGGACTTTCGTTTTAGCCGCGAGGATCTCTTCTTCTCTTGCCAGCTTATCGACCGCGCCGCTGTACCTCTTCAGATCCCGGTTCACGCCAGACAGGACGCGATTATTTTTCTCTAGCTCCCTGCTGAGTTTATACTGTTCTGTCACATCAAACGCGAGGGTCTCCGTCACCTCACCGCGGGCTATGTCAAGATCCCGTATATGTATGTCCCATACAGAACCTTCATCAGCCAGCACAGTCGACGCCGACTCATGGCTGATGATCCTGACGCCTTGCAGGAAGCTGCGCTCTCTGAGTTTTCTTTCGCAGTCTTTTACATTCATTATGACAGAACCGAAAAGGCGCGCGCTTATATCGTTCATCTTCGTATTTATCAAAAGAGGCTGACCGTCCTTCGTGGAAAAGCATATACCGTCAGGAAGATCATCCAGACTTTCCTTTATCGAATTGCCGGTCGGCATGCTGTTTATCTTGACGATTATATCTCTTATGAGAGCCGCCTCGACCGCGGCAATAATGATGAGCAGCACCGTCGCCGCTGCCGCCGGCATATTCCCGGCTGCTCTCACCCATCCCGCGGGGCTTTCGTTATATTCCAGCTGCACGCCTATATCCGAAAATATCTGAAGCATGAAAACCGCGGCAGCCGCGCTGATCGCGGCGGCAGCTATGCTCCTTCCTCTGAGGCGAAGCACGCAGGCGTTGACCAGCGTGAACGCGGCAGCAATAGTGACGCATATAGAAATGATCCCGTAAAGTGTAAGGACCGGCGGCGGCAGTAAATAATACGCTGTCATCATCTGTCACCTCCACGCGCGAAATCAAGACGGATGATCTCTGTCATTTCATCTTCCAAATACTCCACATCGAGAGTGCCGCGTCCTCGCTCGATGTCCTCTTTCATGAACGCTTCGTCCATTATCTTTCCCGGAGCGCTCAGCTCCACGCGGAGCGAGTCGGCGTCCTGCTTCGCTGTGATATCCACCAGTACAGCGTCTGCTCCCGGCAACGCTGTTTCTATGACCTCTTCAAATAGCCTGTATATGAGGAGCGCGTTTTCTGACGGCAGATCATTTTCACAGCTGCTTGTGAGATATGCCGGCACGCCGCAAAGGCGTACGTATTCAAGCGATTCTTCTATCGCCATGAAAAGTTCTCCGAATGGCATCACATCTTTCCTGTCGGAGAGAATGATCAGGTTCGAATAACGTTTTACATAAGCGTTCAGTACGCATCCGTATTTCATAGCTGATATGAAATCTTCCCCGCTGACATCCTCGCTGAGCCCGTCGAGTATCCCGCCGAGTTTATCAAGCTACGGTCTGACGCTTCTGGCAATGCTGTCGTACAAGCTGTTCTGCTGCTCTGTTCTGATACGCTTTTCCGTCATCTTGTTCTCGGCGTCGATCATCGCGTTTTCATCCGCTATCACATCGCCAAGATCTGAAAGCCTCGAATTCAGACTGCTGATCTCGGAGATATCTCTGATCCAGTAACAGTATCCGCCTTTGATTTTTTTGCTGCTGAGGGCCGTGTTCCCATCGCCGAGTATTATCTCTCCGCCCTCGGCCTCGCGCACCTGTTCTTCAGATACTTGTACGCACTGCTCCGAAGAAAACCACGGGTGCCCGGCTTCATCCATTATCCCCGCGCCGATCGAAGACGCGTTCCAGAAATCTCCGTAGCTGTCGTTCGAAGGGAAAAGGCGGACCAGGATCAGGCTTTCCATGAAAGCCGCGAAAAGGAAGCATGCCATCTCCGGTGCTTTGAACATCCGAACGAGGAAGAAATCCGGGTACAGTATGTACATAGTTACATATAGTATGCCTACAGCGAACGGTATCACGGGTATCCATATCCTCTTTCGGATCTCAGGCACGCTGCAGTGTATGAACGACAGGATCACCGCGGCCGCGAAAAGCACCGCGATCCACGCCGTTACTGCATAATACCAAAATCCTCTGATCATGTCGCTGTCGCTCCACATCGCGAGCCCGCCCGGAAAACGGAACGCATGAAAATGCAGATCGTTCGTCATGACCGCGATCACCAGCACGACTGCCGGTATATACATGAGTTTCCACTTGCGGCTGATGTCCTCATCGCGGTTCTTTCCGACGCACAGAAGGGCGAAGACCATGAACAGAGGGATGAAGATGTACGGCAAATAGTAAAGATACCACATGTATCTCGCGGCTATGTGCTGTGCCGGCAGGAATGTGTATTTGACAGTCCTTATGGCCATCCAGAAGATCATGAGAGCCGCCGCTATTATCAGGTACCGCCGCGTATATATATGAATGAGCCTGCGTCTTATCTGATATATCCATATCATGAGCGCGACAGTGTAGCACGCGAAAATGAAACCGTTCACTGAAACGTACGCGGTGACAGCCGGCCCCAGAAGATGCAGGAAACCGGACAACAAAATCAGGCATACGCTTATGCCGTCGAGGATCTTCGTTTCCCTGCTGATATACAATACTCTCTCCTTCCAGATCTCTTTCTGTATATTATACTTCACTTCGGGCAAAACATCATTAGAAAAACGGGCGCCGATGAGGGCGCCCGCAGTTATGATTGGTATATTTCTTATTTTTTATAAATTTTAAGTGCGATTATTACTTATACATCTTTTCATTGATCTTGCAATAAAAAAATACGCCCTGAGACTGCTGTCTCAAGGCGTTTCGAGTCTTTGCTTTGACTTCGTGTATAAAACTCATCGGGAGAAAAACTCTTCTACAAAAACCGATCCAGTTCTTTTTCTATCTCGGGCACCTTTTTCACCTTTGGATCACGGATGATACTGCCGCGCGTGGCGACCATCTCGGGATCGCGCAGCACGGTCAGATCCTCCAGAGGATCGCCTTTCGTCACGATGAGATCAGCGTCCTTCCCGGCTTCGATCGTCCCGGTCACATCACCTATCCCCGCGATCTCCGCGTTCCCCTTCGTGGCTGAATAAAGAGCGAAAGAGGTGCTGGCTCCGCAGTATTTATGCATGTAGTTCAGCTCGCGCCATGTGTCGTAATGTGTGATGTACGGGCATCCGGCGTCTGTCCCGAGTCCGACGGGTATCCCCGCTTCGAGGCAGGCATTCGCGCATTCCTTGATGCCTTCGAACACTACCGTACCGTTGAACTGCTCAAGTTCGGAAGCATGGCTGACCTCGCGATCAAAAAGAGCGTATGGAAGCGCAGGTGAAAGAGTCGTTATGAGCTTCGCTCCTCGATCCTTGAAGAGCTTCAGTATCTCTTCATCCGGCTTCGCACCGTGCTCGATCGTATCCACTCCGTTTTCAAGAGCGGCGCGGACTCCTTCCGGACTTTCCACGTGAGCCGCGACATAATATCCAAGGCTGTGAGCCTCATCGCACGCAGCTTTTATTGTTTCAGGAGGCATTTTAAGTTCGCCCGGCTCGCCTTTCTTTTTCGCGTCAAGCACGCCTCCCGTTATCATCAGCTTGATAAGATCCGGCTTATTTTTCGCAATGAGCCTGACATAGCTCCTGGCTTCTTCCGGGCTTCCCGCGATATATGAGACAGAACCTGCCATATGTCCGCCCGGGACGGAGACAGCCATGTCTGCCGCAAGGATACGCGGCCCGACTATCTTCCCCTCGTTTATCAGATCTCGGATATGCGTATCGACGTCGTTGATCCCGCCAACTGTGCGTATGGTCGTGACCCCGCTCATGAGCTGAGTACGTGCGGATCCCTCACACAGAGTCAAAAGTATCTTTCTCATAAGGGCATTGCTCGTCATGAGACGCGCTGTCTTCGCGCTGTCCTTCTGCTTTTTCGAAGGCTTCCCTGTCGCCGGGAGATGTACATGCAGATTGATAAGGCCCGGCATGATCGTGCTTCCATCAAGATCGATGATCTCGAAGCCCTCCGGTATTTCGCCGGCCGGTCCGACACTTTTTATGACCTTGCCGACCGTCAGGATCATCATCCCTTTCTTTAGTGTCATGTCTTCATTTCCGTCAAGAATGTTCCCGTTGATATACGCGTACTTCATGATATATCTCCCCTTCCTGTCGTTTATTTGATATCATTATAGCACTTCAGGAGGGGTTTTTCTGTGTATAGTCTATCGCCGAAAACATAAACTGCCGCGTCGGTCATATCGATCAACGCGGCAGCATTTATTATGCTATGTTTGTTATGTAATTGATATTCGTCATTCGCTGTTAAGCTGCTTTGTCCATATTAGTCGTAAGTATTCCGGAAGTTGATTTTGGCTTGAAGAACACGCCTATCAGTCCGCATACTACTGCCGGTATCACCCATGCCAGTCCATATTCGGAGAATGGCAGAGAGCTTATGAACTGCAGCTGCGGGATCGCGGATGAAACAGTATCGAGCAGACTTACGATGAATGCAGCGTAAGCGCCAAAGCACGCGATACGATCATTGAGTATGCGGCGGTCGAGCAGTGCCATTACTACGAGAACGATAAGCGGCGGATACAGCGCGCTGAGTATCGGCGCGGCGATGCTGATTATCGTCGATAGTCCGAAGTTGGACATCGCGTAGCTTATTACTATTATAGCGACAACGACCTGAGTATATTTGATTTTGCCTTTTGTCAGCTCCTCAAAGAAATTCCCGGCTACGGATGTAAGGCCGACCGCTGTGGTCAGGCACGCCATCAGTACGATGATGGTCAGCGCGATCACTCCGTATTTTCCGAGCAGGCCGCTTGTGATAGTGATCAGAAGTGATGCCTGATCAAGACCCGCGAAGCTGCCTATGCCGGACACTGTAGCGCCCAGGTAAGTGAGCCCGCCGTATACCAGCGCAAGCAGTGTGGCCGAAATAATGTCAGCGCCCGCTACGATGCCCTTTATATCTTTATGCTTGCTGAATCCGTGCCCCTGTATCGCGGCGATGAGCATCAGTGTCATCAGCGCGCCGCCCATGCCGTCAAGCGTCTGATAACCATTCAGTATACCGTCGTGCATCGGGACCGCGTTTTCTATCGGAACAGAACTTCCAAGCGGTGAAGCCACACCGATGAGTATCAGAAGTACCATCACAGCGAGGAGCACCGGTGTCAGATAACGTCCGATTATGTCCACTACTTTTGCCGGCCTTATGACGAGAACAAGAACGACCGAGAAAAAGATGAGCCCAAAGAGCCACTGAGGCAGGCCTGGGATTATGAGACGTATGCCCATCTCATAAGTCGTAGCTGCTGTACGAGGTATCGCTACGGCAGGTCCTATGCACAGTATGATCGCGGTGAGCATGATCTTGCCCGGTACGCGGCCTATTTTGCCGACGACTCCGTCGATAGTGCCTTCTCTGTTCGCAACGACAGAATATACTGCCATCGCGGCCAGTCCAACGTCCATGATGAAAAATCCAAGAAAGCCTATGAGCCATCCTGATCCGGTATCTCTACCCAGTGTTGGAGGGAAAATGAGATTTCCTGCTCCGAACTGTGTCGCGAACAGCGCGAGACCCACGCATATAGTAGTCGCTATTCTCTTTCTTTTATTCATAACAGATCCTTTTCGTTGACGGGTCCGGAGCTGAGCTCAGGATCCATATATAAGGTAAACACACTTCTACTATATTGATAACATATTCTAATGTGTTTGAAAAACGAAAAAAGATGAGGGCGTGAGCACTTTTTTTCATGGCAGCATTCCATTTGACGCTGACCGCGTGTATAATGTGAGACAGAAAGAAGGAAACTATGGATATCAACAAGATCACATATTTTTTTACTGCTGCCGAACTGCACAATTTCACACGAGCTGCCGACAAATGCGGCATAGCGCAAACTACGATGAGCAAGTACATCTCATCGCTGGAAAATGAACTTGGCCATACGCTTTTTTACCGCACCAACAAAGGATGCGCGCTGACCGCGGAGGGGGAAAAATTTTATTCGGGCATGCAGTCTATACATCAGGACTATCTTGATCTTTGCATGCAGGTAGAAATGCTCGGCGAGCGTACGCTCTGGATAGGAGTGGAAGACGAACATCATACGATCGTGGAATTCCTCGAGTTTGAGGAAGAGCATCCGGAAATAGGGATCTCTGTGTTTTTCGATGACAGAGAGGTCCTGTTTAAAGATATGGCGCTTGGAAAATATGACGCTCTGCTTTTCACGACTATCCTTCCGGAAGAATCTGTGGAATGCGGCGGCCTCAAACGTATCGAGCTGAAACGGCAAAAGGAATATATGATCTGTTCGCGTATAGTACTGAAGAGATACGGTTCACCGGCAAACGTCATAAAGCATCTGCCGCTGATCACAAAGACCGATGATATTGAATACCATAAATACTGCAGTGATGTACTGCTTAAAAAATACGGCGAAACATTCAGTGACACCTATATAAACAGATCGATTTCGAAGCAGCAGTTTATGGTCCGCCTCGGCCAGGGATTCGCCATCGTTCCGAAATTCGAACTGTCGGACAGTCATGACTTTGAGATATTCCCAATGGGCGAGGCGTTCTACAAATCGATGCAGCTGCTGTATGACGATAATAAGATCAGTGATGATATGAAAAAATTCCTGGAATATATAAGAGCGAATTATTCCGAGTGACCTATATGGTCATCACTATTTCTTGTATTCGCTCAGGCCAACCAGCAGGCAGCTTTCCATATACGGGATGTTATTTGCCTTGAAGTATTCTGTCAGCTCAGGACTTTCAGCGCCCGGCTGTATCACTACTGTTTTGAAATCTTTTTTGCACTCCTTCATCAATTTCAGGCCCTTTGCCGGATTGATGCAGAGATCTATAACATCTATATCGCCGTCCACGTCATTTATCGAATCAAGTTCCTTGCCTACGGCGCTGACATTATAACCATTCTTCAACATTTTTCTTTTGATTTTATGCGCGTATTTTTCATCATCGATAGTGTTTCCGACAATCACAAAGTTCTTCTGCTCCATTACTTCTTTAAGATCCATTTTTTACCTCCTGCATGCTTAAAACCAATTATTTGTATTATAGCACATCTCTGAATCATTCAGGGAGCAGTTTTTAAACTGCTCTGCGGCAGTGGCTCCTGAGCCGGTAAGCACTAGGCGCAGAGCTTCCTCTAAAAAACTCGATCGCTCTGCTTCGGCAGCACTGAGCCGACATATGGCCGTGCA
>CALDNM010000186.1 GCA_937915045.1 uncultured Clostridia bacterium | reverse complement strand
CATATTTTTATCGTTTGAATTGAGCGACCAGACAACATGAGGGTCAGTTAGTCTTGATTCAAGGAACTGACGGACGCCTGCCGATCCTGCTTTACATTTTATAACAGCAACGACCATAGGGCTTGTGATAGTAAGCCCGTAGAAAGCAATATTTTCCTCAATGTACGCTTCGTCGCTGAGTTCACCGGCAAGCCAGGAGTTTATAAAGAACATCCTGTTCTGATCCAGTGTGTTCTGCTCCTGCATTGCGTCGATATGCTGCATAAGGATCTCGGTGATTTTTTTTATGATCTTGCCGTAGCCTTCGACTTCTTCTACCGGACCTGTGATACCTATGACGCCGGCTATTTGTCCGTTTATAGTAAACGGAAGGTTGATACCTACCTTGCAGCCCGGATATTCATTTTCTTCTCTGACGATAAGCTCATTAAGCCCTTCAGTGACTACTTTATGCGAAGGAATATGATATTCATTTACTCTTGCTTTGTTTGTGCTGGCAATGATATATCCGTTCTCGTCAGAAATATATATATCGTAATCGATGACTTCACTTATTTCACGCAGCAGTTTTTCGGCTGTCTTTTCACTTAGATGCATTTTAACTCCTCCCTTGACATACTCTTTTGAATATTTAAAGTATAATGCATAAGAAGAAACAAATCTTTGTTATACGTAACATAAAATGCTCGCTATTTTCATCTTATTTAATATAGAATTAGGTTATGTGACATAGTATAATACATACCAATAAAAGGAGCAACGCAAAAGTTGCGATTTTTATTAAATACTGTAGTACGTATTTTGGATAGGTACTTTTGTATATTTTGGTAATATGCGGGGGATATTGGTCTTATTGGTCTGAGATTAGTTATATAACATGTAGTTTTTTAGATTTGCGCATTGTTATAGATTTAAACCTCCTCATAAAGAAAACGGCAGAAACGGTACTGTCGTTTTCTTTTTTTTGCGTGACGTGTTACAATGCCTCTATGAGTAAAAAACCAATGATTTCAGTTATCATACCGGTATATAACAACGAGAGTTATCTGAGTGATACTCTTGATTCTTTGCTTGCTCAGACTTTTGAAAATTATGAGGCTATAATAGTAAACGACGGCAGTGATGATGGTACCGACAAGATAATAAAAAGATACGCGGCCAAAGATGACCGTATCATAAGTATAGAACAGGAACATCAGGGTGTGTCCGCGGCGAGGAATACAGGTCTCGACGCTGCACGCGGCAAATACGCGGCATTTCTTGACGGAGATGATGTGCTGCCGAAGCGGGCTTATGAAGAGATGTGTAAAGCTGCCGAGAGAGCGGGAGCCGACCTTACTGTCGGTGCTTTTGAACGCCTCGACGGGATCAAGATCCATGTCAACGAGCGTACAATGAAGCTCGGAAAGAAGAAAGATATAGCTCCATGGGATGAAGATCTTGCTCACAGTTTTGAAGTCTGGAACAAATTCTTCAGCATGGATATCATCAGAAAAAATAACGTCAGATTTGAAGACTTCAGATATCTCGAAGATGTTATATTCACTTACACCTTTCTGCAGCATACGGACAGGATAACATCTATCGATAAAGTCATATACAGATATTGCAGGCGACTTGCTATATTCGTGCCGACATCGACGCAGGCGGTGAGCGGTGTCAAACTGAGAGACGCTATAAAAGGTTACAAGCGCCTTGAGGCGATAACAGCGTCGTGGCCTGAAGAATTCCATGATGAGATGAAATATCGACTGACAAACGCGATCCTGATAAGGGATTACTATCGCCATATCTGGAAACTGAACGATGAGACAGTAGAAAAACTGATATCCGGGATAGAATATGTCATGCCGACACTCGATCCCGAAAAGAGAGAACGCGTTCGTTCGAAATGCTTCGATCTAAATATTGAAGACGGTTTCAGAAATAAAGAACAGATAACTGAAGCTCCTCTGTTTACCATCTATGTGACTGAAGGCGTGAGCGCCGGATGTGTCAATGATCTTCTGACATCGCTGTACGGGCAGAGCTGTCCGAACTTCGCGTGTGTAGTTGACAGCGCGCTGGCTTTTGCGGTCGATGATGAAAATGATGGGATGCCGAATATTTCCTTTGGACTTACGAGAGAATTCCCGAACAGTCCATATGTCCTCTACGCCGACTGCGATATGATGCTGGATGTAAATACACTTTCAGAAACGTATAAGATCATGAAAGAAAAGGATGCGGATATGGCAGTCCTTTCCGCGGTAGATATTGATGGAACGATCATAGGCGGATGTGAAGGATGTATGGGGAATAAACTTATACGTACGGACGCGCTCAGAGATGCCGGATTCAAATTCAAATGGGCCGATGCTTTCAGCCTTACTAAAAAACTGAAATGTATCGATGTCAAAGATCAGGCGATCGTAATCAGATAGATCGTTTCTTCGCTGCAGAATCAAAGATGAAAGAAGCGAGTTCTTCAGTCTCTTTTTCACAGCCTGTATAGACATTATAATTGAGAAATCTATCGAGTTTATTGAAATCAAAGCTGCCTTCCATGACAGCTTTTTCTATTGCTTCAGGAGTTTCGCAGAGCGGACCGGGAAGATCGTCCTCTCTTATTTTATACAGCGGATGAGCCGCGCTGAATTCCTTTAAGTCGTAATCATATAGATAAATCGGCTTTCTGAGAACTGCCGCGTCAAAAATTATATCTGAATAATCCGAGATCACAGCATCAGCCGCAAACAGCATTTCAAAGGTCGTAAATTTATGATCTGTTATGACACCGCGCTCAAGCACATCCATCTTTGAACTCGGATGATTTTTGACTATGACATTTATATCGCTATGAGCGCGAAGAAGATCGATCATTTGCTTTGATTCCCTGTAATATTCTTTTTGATCTTTTCGCAGAGTAGGGCAGTATACTATATTTCGTCCTTCTCTAAGCTGCGGATATGCCGCGAATATCCGTTCACGCATCTTTTTTCCGTAGGATTTTCTTTTCAAAAGTTCTATGCGCGGAAGAGGATGTATTGCTATCTTGTTTTCACTGTATCCGTAGGCCTGCGACATTTCTTTCGCCGCGCCTTCTCCGCTTGCCAGAATGAGATCATAACCGCGATGGAGATGGACAGAACGCGCCTGATGTCTGGTATATCCTCCGTGACAGTCCAGCAGTGTCAGATCATGTTTCTTGAAAGTGCCCGTATATGGCGGGATCTGTACGATGAACATATTCTTTCTTGGCCTGAACATGCCGACAGGGAAGATGACCGAGTCAGTTATAACGATCTGCGCGGTCGACAGCATGAGCAGTTGTGTGCACATATGCGCGAAATAGCCGAAGCTGCGGCTCGCAGGTACACAAAGGTGACCTACCAGATAGTCTTTGTGCGTACGGCGCAGTTCGGAGATCAGCATAGCCGCGTCCTTGGACGGCATGGAGGATCTGCTGCTCATAAATATTATTTTTTTCTGCATCGGCAGGAACTTCATAAAAAAGTGAAGTATCTTCAGTATTATCCGCTCTATAAAAGATGGCATTTCTCGTTGTCCTTTTCTGTAATGTTTTATATAGCCTTTCAATAAAGTATAGCGGTAGAAAATTGTAATTTCAAGTTCAATATGGTAACATTGCAATATGAATATCGAATGGGCGGAGAAAGAGCATAAGACGAGGACATTTTTGATGTTCGCAGGGCTTACAGTATATTATCTGCTCTTTTTTGTTCTGAAGATATACAGCAAACACGGAGATACTTTCGGGACGCTGCCGCTCATCGCGGTGACAGCATTGTACATGTCACTGGCGTTCATCATTTTTCATAAAAACACACTTTCACTGAAAACAAATCACGTGCTTTCGGCTGCAGGGTTTGCCATTACGCCGATCCTGTCATACTTTAGCGTAGAACTGATACTGCATGGTATTTTAGGTACTGATATACCTTTAGAACCGGATATCGTGCTGCTGAACTGCGGCATATACGCGTTGTTCATGCTTTTTGTATATATGCTGTCCTGCAGCTTCAAATGGGCGTCTGTCATCACGTATATTTTCGATATTGGTATGGGTCTGGCAATGTTCCTGGTGCTCGATGAGCGCAATACAGCTCTCATCGCTGAGGATTTTCTCAGCATAGGAACGGCAGGGAACGTGGTGAGTGACGGACTCTATCCTTTAAATCTCTTTTTCTCGTCATTTGCCGGCATATCGATTGCTTACGCGGGGATCATAGTAATGTCGAGGCTTGTCTGTCCGAAGGCTCCTGCAAAAAGATACAGGGCAGGGGTGATGATATTGTCAGTCATTCCGATCTTTCTTTTCGCGTGGATATATGTTTCATCTCCGATACTGGATAGTTACACATCTGAATTATACCTTCCGCAAAAAGCATACGCGCGCTGCGGAAGTATGTTTGCGCTGGCGGAGAGCACGAAGGACACGGAAGTCGTGAAGCCTGAAGGATACTCAAAGGCCGCTGCCGAGAAGATCGCGGCTGATTATAAAAGTGATGATATCACGGCGGAAAGTTCAGGAAAGAAGAAAAAAGCGAATATCATAGTCATAATGAACGAATCGTTCTGCGACCTTCAGTCGGCAGGGAATGGATTCACGACGAATAAAGACGTCATGCCTTTTGTCAGAAGCATGAAAAATAATACGATCAAGGGAAATATGTATGTCTCCGGATTCGGAGGAGGGACAGCGATCATGGAATTCGAGTTCCTCACAGGATGCAGCAATGCTTTTCTGCCGGAGAGCAATATAGCGTACCAGACAGAGATAAAAAGTGACATGCCGTCTATGGCGGATCGTCTGAAAAAACTGGGATATACGGGCATTACTGCCATACATCCTTTCAGCGGATCCGGATACAAAAGGGACAAAGCATATCCTCTTCTTGGATTCGACAAATTCCTCACGCAGGATGATTTCACTTCATCAGCAGACAAGAAAAAGGTCGGCAGTCTGATCTCGGACGAGTCCGCGTATAATAAAATCATTGAGGAATACTCCGCTTCAAAGAAAAAGACATCAAAGCCTTATTTTACTTTTGAAGTGACTATACAAAATCATTCTCCATATAGATCGTTCGATCAGGGCATCAGGATCACGGATAAAAAAATCAACAGTGACAACACGGAGAAGTATTTGAACTATATTCATGAAAGCGATAAAGCCATAAAATATCTCGTGGATTATTTTGAAAATAAAAAAGATCCTACGGTCATAGCATTTTTCGGTGATCATCCGCCGGCTATAAGCGGGGATATCTATGATCAGATCCTCGGGAAAAAGCTGATAGATACTGATATGGCGGAAAACATAGAACTCAGGAAGACACCTTTCTTTATCTGGGCGAATTACGATATAAAAGAAGAGTCGGGAGTGGATATGTCTACGTCATATTTTTCGGATCTTGTCGAAAAGACTGCGGGGATATCGAGCCGGACAGGATATCAGAAATTCCTGAGCGATTTCAGAGAAAAAGTACCTGTTATCAACGCGTTTGGATACAGGGCGGCGAACGGGAAATATTATCGCATCGATGACAAAACATCTCCATATTATAAACTCGTATGGAAATACAGTATTCTGCAGTATAACGATCTTATAGATCCCGATAACAGGATATCGGGATTCTTCAGCTGAAATTCACATATACAACATAATGTGCTCATAACTCATTGATTTTATTGTTTTTATACATCATATATGATAAAATCAGAAGTGGTAAAAAATGTCTATTCAGGGGGAGGGTGCCTGATGATAGAATTCAGCCATGTGACAAAAAGCTATGACGGGAATATAGGCCTCGACGATGTCAGTATAAATATCGACAGCGGCGAATTTGTGTTCCTTGTCGGGCCAAGCGGAGCGGGCAAATCCACATTCATCAAACTGATATTGAAGGAGATCGACGCCGATTCAGGAAGAATAACTGTAAATGGGCACGAAGTCACAACGATGTCGAATCGCCTGATACCTGAGCACAGAAGAAATATAGGGATCGTTTTTCAGGATTTTCGTCTTCTGGCGAACAAGACAGTTTTTGAGAATGTGGCTTTCGCGATGGAGATAACACATCAGACACCGAGGACTATAAAGCGCCAGGTGCCGCCTGTGCTGAGTTTGGTCGGCATTGGAGATTATGTGGACAGATATCCTGATGAGCTTTCAGCGGGAGAGCAGCAGAGGGTAGCTATAGCGAGAGCTATAGTCAACAGACCGACTGTACTGATCGCTGATGAGCCTACAGGGAATCTTGACCCTGATACCGCGTGGGAGATCATGAAGCTTCTGGAAAGGATCAACGAGAAGGGTACTACGATCCTGATGGTGACGCACGCTAAAGACATAGTCGACAGGATGAACAAAAGAGTCATCGCGATCGATAACGGCAGGGTCATACAGGATGAATTCGGGAAGTATGATTATCACGCGAATCTGAGGCGGGTCGTTTCCTCCGAAGAAGAGAACGGGCCTGAAGAAGGCCTTGGAACGATAGGTACGAAGCCTGCGCCCGCGAAAAAAACACATCGTGATAAGAAACGTATCAAGACTGACGAAAAGAAAAACAGGCAGCTTGAAAAAGACAGGATAAAAGAGGATAAAGAAGCTCAGAGGATCGCTGCTATAAAGGCGAAGGAAGATGCGAAGTTTGCGGCCGAAGAACAAAAAAAAGAGAAAAAGAAAGCCAGGAGAGTGGCGCGCGGAGATAAGAATCTGACGCATGATGAAGTAGCTGACGCGCTTGCCGCGGCAGCCGCGGAGGCAGAGGATGAAGCCCGTAAAGAAGCTGAATTGGCTTATTCAGGCTCAGATAAAAAAGAAGGCGGTAAAGACTGATGTTCAGACGGATCAATTATACGGTCGGACAGGCCTTCAAGCAGATAGGAAGAAATAAAGCTATGACTTTGGCGTCGGCATTCGCTATCACCGCGATGCTGCTGATACTAGGTCTGTTTTTCATAATAATAATAAATGTGAATACAGCGGCAGAGTCTGTGAAGAACGATTATGATTCGATAGAAGTATTTATGAACGATACTGTCAAAGTCTCATCGATAATGAAAACCAAGGATCAGGTATCAAAATGGGACAATGTAAGCAGCGTGACATACAGATCAAAAGCGGAAGCGATGAATATCCTGAAAAAGAGATGGGGCGACAAGAGTTATCTTCTTGAAAGTCTCAAAAATAATCCG
>CALDNM010000185.1 GCA_937915045.1 uncultured Clostridia bacterium | reverse complement strand
AAATATTCCCCGACAATTGATAAAAAGCCTCAACTGCTGTAAAATCAGTTTGTATCTTTAAATTTCATATGGGAACCACAGATAATCAGAAACCACATAAAACCACGAAGGAGTCAACCATGAAAAAAGATCTCGGACTTGTAAGAATAGGCGCGGCTGTGCCGGTGATAAAAATAGCAGACCCGGCATCGAACGCCAAAGAGATAATCAAACTCATAAATAAAGCAAACACGGCAAAGGCCGGGATAGTAGTTTTCCCGGAGCTCACGCTCACAGGCTACACATGCGGTGATCTGTTCTATCAGAACACACTTTATGACGCGCAGATCGAAGCGCTTTCAAAAGTAGTAACGTCCACAGCAAACAAGAAGATCGTCGTCATCCTCGGCATGTATTTTTGCGTCGAAGGCAGCTTTTATAATTGCGCGGCCGTGATACAGAATGGTCAGATACTCGGCATCGTCCCGAAGAGTTTCATCCCGAACAGCGATGAATTCTATGAGGCGAGATGGTTCGCGTCCGGACTCGACTTCGGAAAAGAATCTGATTTCGTGGCCGTCCCGGGCTCAGAGGATCTTTGTTTCTTCGGACCTCAGATATTCGATGACACGGAGACAGGCCTTTCGATAGGTGTCGAAATATGTGAAGACCTCTGGCTCCCGATGTCTCCGGGCGAACGGCTCGCGATGAGCGGCGCGCAGGTGATCATCAACTGCTCTGCCAGCAACGAAACGATCGGCAAGGCTGATTACCGCAGGAATATGGTAATGGCGGAGAGCGGCAGGAGCGCGTGCGCGTACGTCTACGCGTCAGCCGGCTGCAGCGAATCCACATCGGATCTTGTTTTCGGAGGGCAGACTATCATCGCCGAGAACGGACTTCTCCTCGCGGAAGGTGAAAGATTCAAACGCGAAAGTTCGATCACTTACAGCGAGATAGATTTCAGAAGGATCGATTTTGAACGCGCTCACAACCATAACCTCGCGGCATGCCGCAGAGAATTCGCCCCGCGCGAAAAAGTCGAACACATGGCCCTCGACCCGGTC
>CALDNM010000184.1 GCA_937915045.1 uncultured Clostridia bacterium | reverse complement strand
CGAGATCTACACTCTTTCCCTACACGACGCTCTTCCGATCTCGAGAAGCTTTGCCTCTGCCCACGTCTTGCCGCGGCCCTTTTTCGACATCAGATTGAAGATATGTTTTTTCTGCACATTTCTTTCAGTCGCGTCTTCCCCCTGACTGCTTATCACTTCGTCCCAAGTTATATCCATACCGTCAGCCGCAAGCGCGTTTACAAGTTTTTTATATCCTGTGACCTTGCTGTTGATCGTAAACTCGTTCACATCATCAAAATATTTGTCTTCCCAGTCGCATCCCAGTCCGACTATGTGGCAGTCGCTGATATCCGTTTCACATGATATCTCTATGCCCGGGATCAGATCGAGGCCTCTCGCTTTCGCGTACTCCGTTATGCAGACGGCCTTTCCGTCTTCATCGATCGTCGCCGGAGGTTTGACATCATGATCTGTCAAGGCAAGGATCTTCACTCCCCTCGCTATCGCGTGCTCCACAAGTTCTTCCGGTGTGTCGTTTCCGTCCGACCTTACTGTATGGCTGTGCAGATCGACCTCGTAATTTGCTTTCTCTATCATTTTGCCTCCATGCATTTACATGTAATGTTTCACGCATTCGACATTCCCCAGTATCGGACAGTCATCAACGACTTCAAATTTATATCCGGGGATCTCCTTGCGTTTGATTTTCATGTAAGCGTCCTTTGTCATACCGCCCGATATTTTAATTGTATCACTAAGCGGCTCCAGAGCGGCAGCTTGATCTATCGCTTTTTTCAGGACCTGCTGCATGCTTGTCAGCATCGAGCAGAGCATCTCCCCCTTCGTTGCCGAAAGAGTGAGCCCGCTCCATGAAGCAGTCTTCTTTTGCAGACTCTGACGGTCACCGGTAAGGAACGGCTCGAAAGACACCGTATCGCTTTCAAGATGCTTTTCGATCGACTCCGGCAGGAACCTGTTGAAGAACTCGTCCTTGCTCATCTCTTTGCAGAACTGTTCATAAAACCAGTCGACTCCGAAGCCTCCGCACGTCGTGACATATATCTGCCAGAGGCCCGGCAAAGCCGCGTTCCTGAGATAGTATTCCTTATTTACGATCGGTTTATCCGTAAGGATACTGATCATATCACTGCTGCCGGCCGTGTTCATCATCTCTCCCGCTTTTTTATTGTGCGCGCCGAGCTGTGCCACAGATACATCGTTTGTGCCTACTGCTACAGGTATCCCTTCAGGTACTCCTAGCTTGGATGCCGGCTCAGCGAGAAGATTTCCCAATATCGTTCCCGGATTATATATTTCGCCGAACCAGTCCGCGTTCAGTCCAAAATCATCCAGAAGCGTTCTGGACCATCCGCCCTGTGTTGTAGTTTCGTATAATCCTATCATAGACGCGTTTACAAGATCTACCATAAATCTGCCGGTAAGCTTCTTGTGTATATACGACGGAAGATGACCTATACTATATGTTTTTTCCAGCACTTCCGGCATATTTTGTTTGAACCAGATGATCGTCATAGCTGAACATCCACCTGCAAATGGCAAGATACCTGAAATATTCATATATCTCTCATTGCCAAAATGCTCTTCTATGAAATCTGTCTGTGCTCTGCTTCTTCTGTCCAGATGTGTGATGATGTTCGGATAGACAAGGTCTCCCTTTTTATCCATGAATACAGGTGATGGCGAGAACGTATCATAACAGATCACATCGATCTTTTTCCTCAGATCCGGATCCAGTTTATTGGCCGCGCCATACAAGCCTTTAAATAATTCATCCGGAGCGATCTCGACTTTCTCACCCGGCAGGATCATATACGGATAATCCTGCTTTGACCACTCAAGCGTTTCTCCTTTTTCATTGACAATAGACATTTTGACCGCCGATGTGCCAAAGTCTATAGACAAAAATAACATTTTACCACCTCTTACACTTTCCTCTTTCTCAAGGTTTCAACAGCGAAAGAACTATTAACTTCGAAAATATATTGATGTAAAAGCATTACTTTAGCAGTGTAATAGCATACTTGTACGTACAGATAATAACATACTGTGACATTTGCGTCAACTGAATGTTCTGCCTTCTCTTTACAAAGAAATTAGCGCGTGGTAGAATGAAGCCGAAAATATATTATGTATTGCTTTTTTTAATAACATACTTGTCATAACATATGTTTACATTATGGCAAGGAGGTTTTTATGTCAAGTAAAATATCGGGTATCATCATTCCCGCCATCACACCGTTTGATGAGGTCGGGGAAATCGATTATACCAGAATGGAGAAAAACTATAACAAATGGTGCAGCACCAATATATGCGGAGTCATGGCTCTAGGGTCAAACGGAGAATTCCGTTCGCTGAGTGACGATGAGGCTTTTGCAGTAATATCAAAGGCTTCCGGACTCGTGCCTGCTGATAAAATCTTTATTGCGGGAGTCGGTCGTGAATCATTATATCAGACTAAGGCTTTCATCAAGAGACTGCAGAACGCGGATCTGCGTATAGATTATGTTTCGGTACTCACTCCGTCATATTTCGCGGGTCTGATGACTGATAAAGCTTTGTACGAATACTATACTGAGCTCGCTGATTTCAGCAAATGGCCTCTTCTTTTATATTGTGCGCCAAAGTTCACAAACAAAGTCTGCATATCGGCAGATCTCTTATCTAAGCTCGCGGATCATCCGAACATTGCGGGCATAAAAGACACTTCATCCGATATGATGGAAGAATATATGCAGGCATGCGGGAGCCGCGCCGACTTCCAGGTCATCTCCGGTTCCCTTGGGAATATAATGACCTGCCTCGGGATGGGCGGTCACGCGGGAGTAGTATCCGGCGCGAACTACTTCCCTTCCGAATGCGCGAAGCTTATTGAAGTTTTTGATAAGAAAGGCTTTGAAGCGACTCGTGAATACCACAAGAAGCTTCAGTTCCTTACCAAATCCACAGGCGCGATATCGGGAGTGGCAAGCGTGAAATGCGCTATGAACCTTAATGGGCTCTATGGCGGATTCCCTAGAAAGCCGATCCTGCCTGTATCTCCCGAGACATTTGAAACGATAGCTGACAACATGCGCAAATACGCAAATAATACATTATTCGATTAGTTACTTCACGAAGAAAGAGAGGACTGCGAGAACATGGCGAACTCTGAAAAAACCATCCTGGATCCGCAAAGTTATATCCCGCTTCACGCTCAGCTGGAGAAAATAATAAGGGCGAAAATCAGCGACGGCGTTTGGAAGGAAAACGACCTGATCCCTTCAGAAAATGAATTGAGCAAATTTTACGGTGTAAGCCGTGCTACTGTCAGGACCGTTTTGGTCAAGCTGGCACAGGAAGGTGTGCTTTACAGAGTTCCCGGCAAGGGGACATTTGTCAGCATCAATAAGATCGTCGGCAAGCCATTGGCTCAGGCCGGGATACGTGAGCAGCTGGACAAGATGGGCTTTGCTAATACGACTACTCTTCTCTCTGCTTCACGTTTGGAAGCAAGCGCGAGTATCGCGAAAAAACTCGAAATCGAAACCGGTGCGGCTGTATTCGAAATCGTAAGAGTACGCTCGTTGGACGATAACCCGTTCAGCCTGCATCACTCATATATACCGGCAATTCTTTGCCCGGATTTTCTAAGCAAGGGATTTGATTTTGAGCACATGCAGCTATGCGATATCCTCGAGCAAGAATATCATGTGGGCCATGATGAGATGATAGAAACTCTGGAAGTTGTAAAAGCAAGGGCCGATGAAGCACAGCAGCTGAAAACAAAGAAAAACTTTGCGCTGCTCCATCTCGAAGATACTATCTTCAACCCGAACGGCACGCCTCTCGAGTATTCGTCCGTTCTCTTCAGAGGTGATCAGATGAAAATCGAGATCTGCAACACATATACTCATAACAAATGATCCAAAATACAATACAACAACGGGGCCGGCCCATACAAGCCGACCCCTTTTTATGATCACGTTTCTATTTATCCAGCTCTTTGACCTGCACCGGCTGTGCTGTCTCGCTGAGTGTTTTGATGTCTTCTTCCTCGAGTTTGATGTCGAAGCATTTGACAGTATCCTCGATCGTTTTTCTTCTGCGGAATCCCGTCAGCAGGCTGAGATCCTCGTACTGCGCGAGGGTCCACGCCTCGATCAGGTTCGCGTAAGAGCACCCGTATTTCTCGCACATCGGTCCCCAGACGTTCTTGTACAAATCATGTATCCTGCTTCTCGTCGGCTCCTTCACCCATGGCAGCTTGCCGCGGATATCGCCCTTTCCGAACTCGACATCCAGATGTTCAGGCCCTGTCAGGAAGCCTTCCTCCAGCACGCCGTAGACCTGGAACGTCGTCCCTGTCTCTTTGCATACCGGGAAGAAATCCTGCCCGTGGAACGGCGCGAGGATGCTGTACTGCTCCTGCACGACGGCTGTATCTTTGCCTCCCGCAGCGGCGTACGCCTTCAGATCCGCCGGGCTGCTGTTCGAGATGCCGATCGCTCTGATCTTGCCCTCGCGTATCATGTCCTGCAGGGCGCCGACAGTCTCTTCGACCGGCCAGTCACCGCAGACATAATGCACGACGATGACATCGAAATTATCCGTCCCCATCCTCATCAGCGAGTCCTCTACATCCTGCCTGACGGCCTTCGCGCTCGTGTTGTTATAGACGGTCTGCCCGTCACGCGAGTAATGGAAGTTCCCGCCGTCTTCTCTCCAGTTG
>CALDNM010000183.1 GCA_937915045.1 uncultured Clostridia bacterium | reverse complement strand
TGCGGTCAAATATATCCTCCGTGCAGGTAACCCCCACGCATGTGGGGATGGCTCCGCGTTAATCGCTGCTGATATATCAATCCAAACGTAACCCCCACGCATGTGGGGATGGCTCCTACAACTAAAACGAAGAAGTAAGAGGTGGTCGGTAACCCCCACGCATGTGGGGATGGCTCCAAGCACGGGCTTCAAATTCGAATTTAACGACAGTAACCCCCACGCATGTGGGGATGGCTCCAATATGCGGCAATGCTACAGTTGGTTGATGATGTAACCCCCACGCATGTGGGGATGGCTCCGTACAGGGCGGAGTCGAGTTCCCTATTTCGGAGTAACCCCCACGCATGTGGGGATGGCTCCGATTAAGCTATCCGATCCGGCAAAAAGAGGTAGTAACCCCCACGCATGTGGGGATGGCTCCATCAAGCCATATCTTTCTGAGATAAACGTATGGTAACCCCCACGCATGTGGGGATGGCTCCTTGACCAGCTCATCATGTAGCAGGCCCGGACGCGTAACCCCCACGCATGTGGGGATGGCTCCCCTCTCGCGACTTTAGCGCAAATATGTCGGCCGTAACCCCCACGCATGTGGGGATGGCTCCAGAAGAGGAGCTAAGACCTAAGGCTCCTCTTAGTAACCCCCACGCATGTGGGGATGGCTCCGGTAAAAATCTTCTTGACTATACCCTAAAAAGGTAACCCCCACGCATGTGGGGATGGCTCCGGGCATATTGCCGCCCCTCTTGAATTGAATTGGTAACCCCCACGCATGTGGGGATGGCTCCGGTAAAGTTGTCCGACCCGGCGAAAAGAGGTAGTAACCCCCACGCATGTGGGGATGGCTCCTCTCACTCCCATATCAGACTACACGGCAAGTCGTAACCCCCACGCATGTGGGGATGGCTCCCTTCACCGGATCATTTAACAGCATGAAATCAGGTAACCCCCACGCATGTGGGGATGGCTCCTTCTTCAAGTTCTTTACCGTGATACACCATTGGTAACCCCCACGCATGTGGGGATGGCTCCATGCATGATTGACAGCAGACCTGTGAAAGCCGGTAACCCCCACGCATGTGGGGATGGCTCCACGATAGACGGATATAAGAGGATCCTCCGGCTGTAACCCCCACGCATGTGGGGATGGCTCCTCGCGCTGCCGGATACAAAGAGGGGCAAATCGGTAACCCCCACGCATGTGGGGATGGCTCCTCGGCAAGCCTGAAAGGATGGATGAAGATAAAGTAACCCCCACGCATGTGGGGATGGCTCCGCTTTCGGAAAAGTTACGGTTTTTTTCGTTGTGTAACCCCCACGCATGTGGGGATGGCTCTAAGCGTGACATACACGAATAACCGCGGCAACAGTACCCCCCCACGCATGTGGGGATGGCTCCAGGAAGCACCGCTACAGTTGAAGTACAATTTTGTACCCCCCCCCACGCATGTGGGCTGTAGTCGTTGACGGCGATGGCAAACAATAAAATCGCTCGGAAGATACATTAAAAATGGATCAATCTTGCAGTGTTCATGACGGACGCCTGGGTGTAAGAGACTGGTACGCTGTCGATTTTTCTTATTGAGACAGAGACATGATAATATGGTATAATCAACGCATAGGGCAGAAGCAGCCAGTTTAGGTATCTGCTCTTTTATTATAAAAAACAGAAAGGGATGGCGGATAGATATGAAGAAAAAACAGAGCAGGAAGGGGAAAGTGATCATTATCCTGCTCATAATTATTGCGGTAATGTGTTTAGCTCCGTTCGTGATCAACAAATTCGGCGGGAGTTATAATGGCCTTCCGAAAACAGATAAGCAGATGCTGAGCGAGTTCGCAAAAGTGTATGACAGTAAGGATCTCTGGAAGTCGTATGGGTACAGGGACAAGACGATCCTCGCGGATAATAAAGCGACAGGACACAGCTATCTGATCAACGCTTCAAAGAGCCATCCGTTCAGCGGGAAAAAGATCGACACTCCATATGACTTTGACGTTTACCGCGTTCCTCGTCTGAGCGTTTTGAATATTGGTCTGCCGACCGGCAATTTCAATAGTATAGGAAAGAAATATTCCTACTGCGGTGAGGATATATATTTTGTAAAAGTCGATAATGACGCGTTCACGAAAAAATATTCGTCTGAGCATTTTATCGTGTATCTGACGCATGAAGCTTTTCATTATTACGCGCAAAATGACTGGAAGATAAGCGAAGGTCCTGATGGTGACATGACGGCCGCCGATCTGAAATTACTGGGGAAAGAATACGGAGTACTGGCTGATATACAGGACGAATTGTTATCAGGGGATCCGTCGAAAGCGAAATTGACAGTGTACGCGAAAGATTATGTCGCGATAATGAATAAGCGGATCGCCGCGAATAAAAAGTATGTGACCCAGGAGATGGAATGGGAGACCGCGGAAGGGACCGCAAATTATGTCAGCATCAAGGCCGCGAAACTGGTCGGGTATGATTACGGCGTGATGTATTTTGATAACGCGAAGAACGTATCGTTCGATGAGATCATGCCGATGTACAAAAAAGGAAAAATCAAAAAGAGCATGCTGACGAGAAGGATCCCTTACGAATCGGGAGCACTCCTGTGTCAGCTCTGTGACGCGCTGGAGATACCGGGATGGCAGGAGAAATTCAACACGCAGACTGAAAAGTCGCCTGTGTATTTGTTCGATGTTATAGCGGAAAATGAAAAATAAAATATAAACAAAGACCGGCAGCGGTTGAAAATATAAGAGTTTGATGTTACCATCTATGAAAGTTATGGTAAAAAACCAATCACAAAACTAAAATAATCATTCAATAATTAAGAAGAGGGGATTCAATTTGACATTAGGCAGCAGAGCAGCAGCAGTTCTTCTGGCAGTGGTCATGGTATTTACACCGGCAGCTATGCCATCGGCAGTATCAGCATCATCACAGACGGACGCGCGGGCATCCGCGAAAGAGGCGGCACAAATCGAGATCGTAAGTTTTGACGCGCTCGACGCAGGCATCGCGTCGCAGTCCGTTTCTGTCGGGAACGAAGAGTCGGATATTACGCTTCCGGATAAGATCTCCGGGACCGACGCGTCAGGGCAGACGGTAAGCGTGCCTGTCACATGGAAGTCGGACAGGGCATTTTCATCACAGACGCCGGGAGACGTATTCACTTTAACCGCGGAGATCAAAAGCGGATACATTTCTTCAGCGGCGCTTCCAAAGATAACAGTGAGGATAAAAGACGCGACCGGACTGACTATTTCAGGGCTGATGACTGAACAGAAAAAGACGGCAGGCAAGGACCTTACAGATGATATACAGATATCACCGGCCGGCACATATGAGGTGGAACTGCAGATGCTGCAGAATGGGAAATGGACCAGGCTCGAGACATTCACTACTGACAGCAGCGGATCTGTTATCATAAAATACCCCAGGCAGTGGTACGCGCAGGAGAGCAGCAAGTGGCGCGTCGTTGTGAGATCGGATGGCTCGTCTTCCGATCTTGTGAGCAGCACTGTCAATGTCACGGCAAAGAGGGTCTATCAGACTCCGGGAAACTACTTCAAGATACATAGTTCGCGCATCGTACTTCACGGCGGCGGATACACTCTCAGAACAGGATACATGGGGCTCAAAGTCAGAAGAGTGAACCATTACTTCGGGATCGGAAGCCATTACTGGCCGAGATATACATATACCACGAAACGGTACGTGAAAAAATTTCAGAGAAGGCATCACCTGAAAGCGACAGGCAATGTCAATGAGGCGACATGGCTGAAAATGGGGTTTTCCAGGGACAGCTGGTATCACTTGGGAAGTTATACAAGCCCGCTGAAGGTCAGTATGACCAGTACTAAAAAGCAGTGTGTGGAAGCGATGATATCAAGGGCGTATCAGTACAAGGGTTCTGACTATACTGTGGGAGCGTCCGGTACACCAAGTCAGGGGTGCGACTGCTCGGGGCTTGTGATGCAGTGTCTGTACGCCGCGGGAATAGATCCGCTGCCTTCCAGTTCGGTCAGGCATTCACATCCGGGATATGAATATGAGTCAGCGAAGCTTTTCGCGAACAAGAAACTCAAGAAGGTCAGCGTGTCGCGTTTGAAACGTGGAGATCTGGTTTTCTATGGAAACAGCAGTGTATATCACATCGCGATATATCTCGGACACGGCAGGATCATTGATTCATGGCCGAACCATGTCAAGACTCACAGGCTGCATTTCCAGCCGGTAATGGGAGCGAGAAGAGTATTCGCGTGATCAGCGCATAGATTAAAAAACCCGGGCGTTCATCGCGTCCGGGTTTTGTGCTTAATGTCATAAATATATTTTCTTAAAGCATACGAAATCTTTCGTCCTTTAGAAGACCTGTATTCTCCATGGCCATCCTCAGCTCTGCTATCATCCTGTCTTTGTCGGCAGGCAGTGTCCCGCGAAGGGAAATGTAATTCGAAGCGTGGTTGCTGCGGAAAATGCATTCCCTGGCAGGATCTGTATTTATGTTTTTCATCATCAGCAGAGTTTCGGCGACAACTTCCTCCGGGCTCAGCAGCTGGAAACGTCCCTCCAGCACATCTTCACGAAGAGGGGCTCCCGGTTCAAGCATAAGAGTCAGAAGGCTCGCGTAAGTCGGGCTCATCTTGCTGATCATGGACGCTGTCTCTATAGCGTGTTCCTGCCACAGAGGCTTGCCGCCCAGACCGGAAATGAACGTCACCGACGCGGCGATCCCGGCATCTTCGATCTTCTGCACCGCTTCTATGATCTGCGCTCTGTCGGACCCCTTATGGATATCTTTAAGTATCCTGTCGCTTCCGGTCTCCGCGCCTATATAGATGATACCGACGCCGGCGTCCCTGAGTTTCTTAAGATCTTCGGGAGTTTTGTGCAGTACATCTCTTGATGAACCGTAAACGGAAACTCTCTTGCATTCAGGGAACGTATCATGGATCTTGTCCAGTATCAGCATGAGTTTATCCGTAGCCAGGCACAGCGCGTCGCCATCGCACAGGAATATCTTATCGATGCGCCTGTACATCTTTCTCGCCGAATCAAGATCCTCGAGGACTTCCTTCGGGTCGCGGACCCTGAACCTCTTGTCCTTGAACATCGAACAGAAAGTGCATTTATTGTGCGAGCATCCTATCGTCACCTGCACCAGGAGACTGTAAGCCTCGCTTGGCGGTCTGTAAATATTTCCTTCATATCTCAATCATGTCACCCCTTTGCTGTAATGTTTTTCTCCGTCAGTCAGTGATCAGTCGAGAGCGGCCTTGATGGCTCCGAAGAGTTCGTCGAACGTGTCGAACGCCGGGACATCCGGGTTATCTGCTTTTATCTGATCAGTAGTCTTGAACAGGAAACCGGCCTTGCTTGCCTTTATCATGCCAAGATCGTTATAGCTGTCTCCGCTCGCTATAGTGTTGAATCCGATCGCCTGCAGGCCCTTGACCGTGCTCAGCTTCGAATCTTCAAGACGCATGCGGAAATCCTTGATCTCTCCGTCCGGAGCGACTATGAGCTCATTGCAGAACAGCGTCGGCATGCCGAGCTTTTTCATCAGCGGCTTCGCGAACTGTGTGAACGTATCACTCAGGATTATCACCTGCGTGATCTCGCGGAGATCATCGAGGAACTTCTTCGCTCCCGGGAACGGATCTATCTGCGCGATAGTATCCTGTATCTCCTTGAGGCCCAGCCCGTGATCCTTAAGGATCCCAAGACGCCAGTGCATCAGTTTGTCATAATCGGGTTCATCTCGGGTAGTACGTGTAAGTTCCGGGATCCCGCTCACTTTGCTGAACTCGATCCAGATCTCAGGTACAACTACACCTTCCATATCCAAGCATACAATATCCATTTTTTCCTTTTCCTTTCAATAATACAATAATGATATGATTATACACCATTTAAGCGGTGTCTCAAACATGCTGTTTCGCGCGTTACAGATCGTCTCTGTTCACCGGGCAGCTCATGCATCTCGGGCCGCCGCGTCCTCTTGAAAGCTCGGAGGATGGTATAGTGATGACGTCGATGCCTTTCTTCGCGAGGAGATCGTTTGTGACGTAATTCCTCTCATAAGTAATGACTTTCCCGGGAGCGATGGCCAGTGTGTTCGATCCGTCGTTCCACTGTTCTCTCTGCGCCGCCATATCGTCATCACCGCCGCATCTTATCATTTCGACAGCAGGGAGCCTTAGCTCGGCCGCGAGTATTTTCGGAAGATCGTCCTGTATGCTTTCAAAATGCGCCGAACCTTCACGGTCAAGTGTGATCTCGTAGATCTGCAGAGGACCTTCTATCTCCGGATGTATCGTGAACTTATCGTAGTCGACCATAGTGAACACAGTATCGAGATGCATGAAAGCGCGCGCTTTCGGTATCTCAAAGACGAGGACCTTTTCGAAAGAGGAAGCTTTCAGGAGCTTCTCCGCGAATGTCTCTATCCCCGCGGCAGTCGTGCGCTGGGAAAGTCCGACAGCCACGATCTTGTCAGAGAGAACGAGTATATCTCCGCCTTCAAGAGAATACGGGTCGTCATAGTCGTACCATAATGGAGTCTCGGGATCGGCGAGATCCCGGTCGAACCTGTACATGTACTCAAGCATGAGAGGCTCGCGGCGCCTAGCTGCGGTGCTCATGTGATGTACAGTCAGGCCGTTCCCGACGAATGCCCCCTGGTCTCTGGTGAAATAGAGATTCGGCAGGGGATCTATGAAGTAAGGGTAATTGTTGTTGATATAATTCGCGAGCGATCTCGATTCACGGAGCTTGACATCAGTTTTCTTCACGCCCTCGATCACCTTGCAGAGCATGTCCCTGACAGGCATGTTCATCAGATAATCGGTGATCTGATATCTCGCTTCATCTGAATCCACATTGCTTTCACGGACAAAGCGGAGTATGAACTCCTTCTTAACCCATTCCTGCGCGAGGGCTTTCGCCGTCTCATCGACATAATAGACGACTTCAACGCCATTGTCTCTTAAGACTTCAGCAAATGTATCGTGTTCCTGCTGAGCGACTTTGAGATACGGTATA
This sequence comes from uncultured Clostridia bacterium, assembly GCA_937915045.1. Taxonomy (GTDB): domain Bacteria; phylum Bacillota; class Clostridia; order Peptostreptococcales; family Anaerovoracaceae; genus JALCRY01. Next base: position 2,166 of record CALDNM010000183.1, on the reverse strand, counting down.
TCGTCAAAGAGCAGTCTTTCAAAGTTCTGCGGTACCAGACCTTCGATCTCGCTGCCGAGTCGATGAAGAAGCACTTTGTTGAGTTTTCCGATCTCAGAATAGATATGTATATCTTTTGACATTTTTCTCTCTTTCCTGGTTCGATGCTAATATACTTTCATACATTCTACCTATTTAATGAAAACATTGCAATGAAAACGGGATGTGATATAATCCCGTCTTTGACAGTTAAAGAGAAGTAAAAGCCTGCAACCCATTGTAATCAATGAGATACAGGCTTTTTAGCCATTGGAAAAAGTGTAGCATTTTTACAGCTTCATAGTTTCTTTGATGATTTTTTTCATCGTTTTGTCTGAAACGAATTCTGCGTCAGTCCTGAATCCGAACGTTTTGTGCAATAGATCTGTGATATCAGTCCTTGTGTAAGAACAAAGATATCCGAACCCTTTGACCTTGTGCATATCCATGTTTCGCAGCGTGTATAACAGTTCTTCACAAGTGTATTTGTTTGAAAGTCTGTTTTCTAAAATGCGAATGACTAAGAGGGCGATAAAACAGGTAAGGAAATGAGCCTGTATACGGTCATCTCTGTGTAAGTAGACCGGACGTGCTTTGAATTCGCTTTTCATAGTGCGGAACGCGGCTTCGATCTGCCAACGCTGTTTGTTTATGTGTATGATATCTTTGATGTCGCTTTCAAGAGTTGTGCATACTCCATAGAATCCGTCAAAGGCGGATTCTTTCTCGATCTTTTTATCGCTCAGCGATATGGATACATTTTCCGCGACCTCTCCATCGTCGGTGATATTGATTTCATCTATGAAACGTGTGGGCGAAGAAGGATTCCTGCTAAGAACATGTTTCCCCTGGTCTACTATCTTCTGCGCGCGGGAGATCTGGCGTTCTCTCACAGAGCGCTGATACATTTTGTATTTGGGACTGAAAGTCACGATCAGTCTCTGCTCCAGACCGTTTTCATTTATCCAGCGTTCTTTGAAAAAGACAGCATCCTGAAATCGTTCTTCTTCTATTTCTGTCAGATCATATTCTTTTGAACTATTGCCAAGGTGCCATCCTGTTTTATCCAAAGCCCAGTCTTGAAGGTGCCCTTTTAGTTTCTTCAAGGATTGGGTGACGATAAATGAACGTTCCTTTTGGTCATTGAATTTTCGATTCGCAGCGCTTGCAAGTCCGGCATCCGTGCAAACGATAAATTTGGAAAGGCCAAAATCCCTGAGTATCTTTTTCTCAAGAGGTCTTAGTGATGGCTGTTCACTCGCGTTGCCAGGGAACATCGTAAAGGCAAGTGGAAGTCCGCTTCCATCCATGAAGAGCCCCATTTGCACTATTGGATTAGGACGTCCTTCTTTGCTTTTGCCATACTTCTTATCTCCGCTTTCTTCTTCCAGTTCAAAGAAGTAGTTGGTACAGTCGTAATAGAGTATACCTTTGTTTCTGTCAATGACATCAAGGCTGTTATGATAAAGCTTTGACTGGATCTCATCTGAATGGCTTGCCAGCACATCAAGACTTCGGTATATGTGGTGCAGATCGAAGTTCGGCTTTTGGATGAAATCAAAAGCGCATTCGTATGACGAAAGCTTTGACGATGGGGAAATGATCCTGGTATATATGAGTTTGGCAAGTATATCCGAAAGATCATATTCGATCTTTGTCGATGCAGAGATCTCCGAACATATCTGAGGGAGACCAAGTTTGTGATAAATATCCTGCAAAAATAGATATCCCGCATTGAAACGAAGCTGTTCACCTTTTTCGTGTTTTTTCGTTTCTGAAAATTCCACCGCGATCTTCATGGCTGATCTCTTTTCTTCTTCAGTCATGATCTTAGCCTGCTCTTTGGCCCAGAGTATCACCTTGTCGCGGTCATTGTCGAACTGCGGAAGAAGAGAAGCCATCGATCCCAGTTTTTTGATGATCCTTGAGGAAGTCTTGTTTTTATTGACCCGGAACGCTTTGGTAATGTACAGCTGTTCCGCGTTTTTCGATTTTGAAATAGTGAGTCGCATACCGCACACCTCCTTAAACCCTATTATATCACAGAATGCCACAGAATGCCACAATAAATTTAAAAAATTTGACAAAAAAATACACCTATTTCAAGGCTTCTCATGTTTTTCATCTTATTCAAGTGTCAAATACCCG
>CALDNM010000182.1 GCA_937915045.1 uncultured Clostridia bacterium | reverse complement strand
TCAGGTTGTATCAGAATACTTCTCAAAGTGTAACATATGTGTTGACAGTTAAGAATCACGAGCACCCCACGTTATCCGCTTGCCCTTGACATAATAACTGCGATCCGTACCATTAGGATTCACAGTATGCTCACAGTAATCACCGCTGAGTTCATTCATAGGTATACAAAATGAGCATGGTTCTTCACGATCCCACATAGCCTTATAGCACGGTTTCCCGATACATTCTTTTCTGCTTTTTCCGGCAAGCTCACATGCCATATTATTCATATAATACACTTCATATGTCTCAGCATCACTGACAAAAACAACGTCGCTCGTTTCATCGAGCAGCCAGTCCAGGTTACGATAAATGACTCTCTTAGGAAGATAATCCTCTTCCCCGTATACCTGATAGCAGTTTTTTCCCATCTGCTTTGCCGCCAGCATCGCCGTATCCGCGTTGTGATAAAGCTCCTGAAACGATTTTCCATGTTCCGGCGATGTGCATATCCCCATCGAACATGACAGTTTGACATTATTGACTGTAAAATTCATTCTTTTGCGGATATGATCGAGCCGCGACATTGTCTTATCCAAATTCTGATGTGCTCCTATGAAAACAGCGAATTCATCACCGCCCATACGACATATCGTATCTTCTTTTCTAAAAAGCTCCTGAAGTCTTTTAGCAACTTTGCATATCGCTTCATCCCCGCGATCATGCCCGTACAGATCATTGACATTTTTAAAGTCATCGATATCGAGCATAATAAAAATGCCCTGATTATTTTTATTATCCGAAAAATAGCGGTCTACACGCTGCTCGAATTCCATTCTATTATAAAGGCCTGTCATCTGGTCGAGTTTCGCGGCTAGCGACAGCTCATGCATACGATCTATAAGTTTCTTCCCCTGTTTAGTGAATCGGACATTGTTGTTGGCTATCGCCTTTGTGACCCGATACCGTATTATATTCATATCATACGGTTTAGAAACAAAATCGCTGGCGCCCATCTCAAACGCGCGTGCTTCGACTTCACGCCCTGCCTGAGAGGCTACTATAACAGGTATCGCCGCATAGAAAGGATTTTCCTTCATCCTCTCAAGAAGCTGAAACCCATCCATCACCGGCATTATAAGGTCAAGCAGAACTATCGAGATCTTATCATAGTTGTGCCTTATATATCTGAACGCTGCCAGTCCATTGTCCGCTTCTACGATATTATAATCATTTTTGAAGTAATTCGCGAAAAGACTGCGATTCACTTCCTGATCATCTACGATCAGCATAACATTGTCGTGACTGCTCTCGCTTTCACTGATTGTTCCAATATTCCAGTCTTTCTCTATGATCCTGAGAGGCTCTGCAAGTTCTTCCTCTTCTAACATTTTTGTGAATGCTTCATATGGCATCGGTTTCGCATAATAATAACCCTGCACATAATTGCATTCCATATTTCGCATATAATCGATCTGCTCCTGTGTCTCGACTCCTTCAGCAATAACAAGAAGGTTCATCCACTTCGCGAGACTTATTATAAAGCTCAGTATACTTTTGCTTGCGTTTTTTTCGTTTTCCTGTTGTATGAACCGCATGTCCAATTTAAGTATGTCTATCGGAAGCGTCGAAAGGATATTAAGCGATGAATATCCGCTGCCAAAGTCGTCCATCTCTATCACGAACCCAAGGTCTTTCAATTCGCTCACAACACCAATCAACTGTTCCGGATCTTCAACATATGCAGTCTCTGTGATTTCAAGATGAAGCTGCCGAGGCTCGAGGCCATATTTTTCTACTATATCCATCAGCATCTGCGGCAAGTCAGCATGATAAATATCATTTCGAGATACATTTACCGAAACCGGGAGCTCCTTGCCGATGGTATGCTTCCATTCAGCCATCACCCTGCACGTTTCGTCCCACATATATCTGTCGAGTTCTATTATGAATCCGTTCCTTTCGAACAATGGAATGAATTCGTCAGGGTTCATAAATCCGAGATGCGGATGTATCCAGCGCACCAAAGCCTCCGCTCCGGCTATACGCTCTGAACGAAGATCATATTTTGGCTGCATATATACTCTGAACTGTCCCTGTTCAAGAGCGTCGCGCATAGAATCTGTTATCTGTCTTTCCTTGAGCAGAGCCAGCCTCATTGAATCGTCATAGTACGCACAGGAACTGCCATACCTGCCCTTTATACTGTTCGCCGCTATCATCGCACGGTCACACATTATATCTATGGGCAGACTTCTATTGTCTACAGGATATATTCCGAACTTGACATTGATCTTGGTGTTCAGAGGATATTTTTCCATCTTTTCTCGCGCTTGTTCGGCTACTGAATGGAAATCTCCATCATCTACACTTTTAGGTGATATCGCTACAAAATGATCTCCCATCAGTCGCGCGCAGAGCCCATCTTCAGACGTTACATCTCTTTTGATTTGCGTCGCGATGTACTTGAGCAGTTTATCGCCTTCTTCTATTCCAAAACTATCATTTATGAGTTTGAATTTTTCGATATTCGTACCAACAATAATATATTCTTTATCCGGGTTCATATGAATAAGCTCTGCCGCCTTACGGCAAAACGCATTTTTAGTATAGAGCCCTGTCAGTTCGTCTTTCTCTATCTCAAGTATCTGTTCCTTGGATTCATGAAGTTCGATCAGGTTATCCAGTCTCTTCAATATGATTCCTGGATTATATGGCTTTCTTATGAAATCAGCCGCTCCCTCCGCAAGTATTTTATTCTCTACTTCAGAACCGCTTACCTGTGTCATCACAATGATAGGGATCTGTTTAAGTTCCTGATCGTTCCGTACAACTTTCAATACGCCAAAAGCATTTAATTTAGGCATGACAAGATCAAGCAATACCGCACTGATACTGCTCTTATATTTTCTCATCACACTGAGCGCTTCTTCGC
>CALDNM010000181.1 GCA_937915045.1 uncultured Clostridia bacterium | reverse complement strand
CAAAGGTCTGGCCGTTAATCACAACCTCTCCGCCCGACATTTTGTTAAAAATTGTCTGTTTCTTTTTCAAAAAAATTATTGTAGCATAATAATATACCAACACAGTGTCGGTTTCAACTGCCGGCAGGAAAGGAATCAGTTATGAACAATATTCCGAGCATCGAGGCCCGCGGCGTAAACAAGACATTCAAAAAACACCGTGTGCTTTCAGACATCGATCTTACGATCGCGCGCGGTGAGATATTCGGTCTGCTCGGTCCTTCAGGCTGCGGCAAAACGACCACAGTCAAGATCCTGGCAGGAATTCTTTCGCGCGACAGCGGCACCGTCAAAGTGCTCGGGACCGACATGCCCGATCTCGATATAATGTCTAAGGTAGGATATATGACGCAGGCGGCAGCGCTTTACAAAACTCTGACCGGTATGGAAAACCTGAAGTTTTTCGGAAGCATGTACAAGCTCTCCGGGGAAGAACTCACGCGCCGCATCGAACACGCAGCCGGCATCGTCGGCATGACGGAGGAGCTTTCACGCCCGGTCAGCGATTATTCTGGCGGAATGATGCAGCGTCTTTCACTCGCTATCGCTCTGCTTCCTGATCCGGAAGTCCTGATCCTCGATGAACCGACAGTCGGCATCGATCCGATGCTGCGCGCTGACATATGGAAAGAACTTCGCGGACTCGCTGACAACGGTACTACAGTCCTCATCACCACACATGTAATGGACGAAGCCATCAAATGCGGACGCCTCGCGATGATGCGTGACGGACATATGATCGCGACGGGTACCCCCGAAGAACTTACTGCCGCCGCCGGAAAAGACACGCTCGAAGAAGCGTTTATATATTATGGAGGTGATGGCCATGAGAACTAGAGCCATCACAGGAAGGATCATGAACCAGCTGCGCCGTGACAAAAGGACACTCGCGCTGGTCATCATCGCGCCTCTTATCGTACTCTCACTCGTGTATTTCATTCTCGATACAGGCACTACTTCATATAACATTGGAATAATAAACAGCTCCACAAAGCTGGAGCAGCAGATAAAGAAAAACGACGACTACGACATTACTGTAAAAAAATATTCCGTAAAGTCGGATGCGCTTGACGCGATAAAAAGCGGCGATATAATCGCCGCGGTCGACGCGAACAAAGACTCCTCGCGCGTGAAGATATACCTCGACGGAAGCAATTCATCGGACGCGGCAAGGGTCAAAGGAGTGATCACACAGAGCACGGCTGACGTTGTGAAGAAAGCTATGAAATCGAAGATCTCGGATATCAAAAAAGCGACCGCTGCGATACCGGCGGCGTCTTCTGTAAGCATCGACTACATCGAGCCTGATGTGACTACCGACTACATATACGGAAAATCCAACGGGACACTGTTCGATAATTACGGCGTACTGCTGATCGGGATAATAATATTTTTCTTCGTGTTCCTTATCGCCGGGATCAATTTCCTCGACGAACGGACCGGCGGCACTCTCGAGCGGCTGCTTTCGACTCCTGTCAGGATCGGAGAAATAATTGGAGGCTACGTGCTCGGGTTCGGCATCCTCGCGACTGTTCAGACTATAGTCGTCAGCCTTTTCGTGGTCTATATACTCGGTCTCGACATCGGCGGGAGCATCTGGTACATCCTGCTGATAAATCTGCTGACCTCACTGACTGCGCTGACGCTCGGTATGCTGCTGTCGACTCTCGCGACGAGCCAGTTCCAGATGATACAGTTCATCCCGCTCGTTATACTGCCTCAGGTATTTCTCTGCGGACTGTTCCAGCTGTCGGGCGGATGGGATATCGCGGGGCACTTCATGCCGCTCTACTATACGTGCGACGCGCTGACACAGGTCGGCATGCGCGGAGGCGGCATGTCCGACATATGGATCGACTGCCTTGTGCTGCTCGGATGCGGCGCCCTGTTCATGACTATGAATATAGCGTTTCTGAACCGTCAAAGGCGGGCATGATATTATGAATTCCAAAAGCCGGCCCACGGGCCGGCTTATTTCTATTTCTTTGGTTTCCTCATCTTGTGATCATCCTGTATCTCAGAAGCCCAGTTCTCCCGGACCATGCCGCTTTCCCTGAACTTAGTCACAGTCTCATCGAGCACCCTGTAATTGAGCCTCGTCCCGCGGCTGTCACACGTGTAATCAACAGCGTAGTTTTTCTTGATCCCAAACCGCCCGGCAACTTCCGCCGCGTCGATATTCGCGCCGAGAAATATAAATTCCCAGCCATATCTTTTCTTCTGGCGCTCGACCATATGTTTTACTTCTTTGTAATCGTATCTGCTGCTTGCGTTCTCCATACCGTCTGTCGTGATTATGAAGAGCGTGCTTTCCGGCCTGTCCTCTTCCCTCGCGTACTTATGGACGTTCCCGATATGATGTATCGCGCCGCCCACCGCGTCAAGAAGCGCCGTGCATCCTCTCACATAATACTCATCACTTGTTATAGGCTCAATTTCAGTAATCGGCATACGGTCATGCAACACCTCCTGCTCGTCATCGAACAGTATCGTCGAAACGACCGCTTCGCCTTCCTGCTTTTTCTGCTTTTCTAGCATCGAGTTATATCCGCCGATCGTGTCATTCTCCAGTCCCTGCATCGAACCGCTCCTGTCCAGGATAAAAACTATTTCAACAAATCTCTTTTTCATTTTCATTACCTCCCTGTTTTCATATCACTTTTCTTGATGATATGAGTTTATCAGGTGCAGTAATGCAATAGGTCAACTGCCGGGCGACATTTGATCACACGCCGAGTGTCTGCTCTCCGTGCTCGAAAAGGGCGAGGTTTATCGTATATATATCATACACTTCATTGTTTATAAAATATTCTATTATGAGATCGGACCTGCTGCTTGGAGAAAACGCGAGTCCCGCTCTTCCGAGCAGATCCTTCGTTTCATCGAGACTGAGCCCGAGCGCTACAGCAAGCGCCGCTGCCGTCTTCTTCGAAGGCTTGTAGTCCGCGTGCCCGCGTATCTTCGAAAAAAGCTGGCGACTCAGGTTCGCGCGTTTGTACACTTCGACATCCGTCATCTCACGTTCGTCGATCTCGCGCAGAAGACATTCCTGGAATGTCTCACCGAGCTGGTCGACGACATCATCCAAAGAACGGCCATCCGGTTTATATGATAAGCATGGCTCTTCCATGCACGAAAGCTTCGCGGTGTTTTTCCGAGCTGATACGAAGTTGATATCTCCTTCTGTGGCCCCAGCCTCATCGACATAATTGTCGTCAATGTACGCGTCGACATCGCGGAAAAGCTTTCCCGAAAGCTCGAATGATTCTTTATCGAACACGACAAGATATATGAGCATTTCATGATCTTCCAGGAATCCGCTTATCACAGAAATGGCGATGCGGAACGCTTCCTCTTTCGGATATCCGTAATTTCCTGTCGCGAGAAGCGGAAACGCTATGCTGCGGCATTTTCTTTCGTCCGCGGCCCTGAGCGAATTCTCGTAACACTTCGTTACTATATCTTCCTCGCCGTGATCGCCGCCTTTCCACTTAGGCCCGACAGCGTGGATGATATATTTCGCGTCAAGACCGAACGCCGGCGTTACCGCGATTTTTCCTCTTTCGATCGCCCCGATCTTCCGGCGTTCCTCAAGGAGCTTTTTCTCCCCCGCGGCTTCGTATATGGCCTTGTCTGTTCCTCTCCCGTATCCCGGAGCAGGATCAGCCGTATCGACTATAGCATCAGCCTTCATCTTATTGATATCATTTCTTACTATTTTTAAAGGCATTATCTCATCTCCGTTCATGCCGTTCCATCAGCTTTGCTTCTATTATACAAGAAATGACGGGGACACGCGAGATGAAAAGAACAGCGACATTTCTGCCGCTGCCCTTCACACTATTTAGATCTAATCGACCGTTACATTCCATCCATATCTGTCAGGCACTCTGCCCCACTGTATAGCTGTCAGATCTTCGTAAAGCTTATTCGTGACTTCTCCGATCTTTCCTCCGTTGATGACACATCTCTTGTCCTCATACGCGAGTTCACCTATCGGACATACGACCGCTGCCGTTCCTACCATCCAGGCTTCTTCCAAAGCACCAGACTCAGCGTCCTTGATAAGTTCTTCTACCGTTATAAGTCTCTCTGTCGCTTTCATTCCCCAGTCCTTTACGATCTCAAGCGATGATTTTCTGGTGATGCCCGGAAGCACCGAACCATTGAGCTCAGGCGTGACTATCTCTCCGTTGATCTTGAACATCACGTTCATGCCGCCGGCCTCTTCAACATATTTACGCTCGACTCCATCGATCCAGAGCACCTGCGAGAAGCCGTTCTTTTCAGCTCTTTCTCCCGCGTGCATAGCGCCCGCGTAGTTGCCTCCGCACTTAGCGAATCCTGTACCTCCGCGTACCGCGCGTACATCATCCTTTTCGATCAGGATCGGCGCAGGCTTCATCCCGTCAGGGAAGTAATTCCCTACAGGACACGCAATTATGCAGAATACTGCTTTGTGATAAGGGTGAAGCGACAGGCACGGATCATCAGCGTAAATGAAAGGCCTCAGATAAAGAGAAGTGCCCGGATCCGAAGGAACCCAGTCCTTCTCGACTTCGACGAATTTCTTCATATAGCCTACCATCTCATCCACATCGATCTTAGGGAGCGCCATACGTTCAGCCGAATTGTTCATACGCTTCGCGTTTTCGTCCGGTCTGAAGAGCTGCACTTTGCCTTCAGGTGTGCGGTAAGCTTTCAGCCCTTCAAAAACCTCTGACGCGTACTGCATGATCGTCGAACAAGGCTCCACTTCCAGAGGCGCGTACGGAACGATCCTCGGATCATACCATCCTTTATCTATCGAATAATCCATCAGAAACATGTGATCACTGAAATATGTCCCGAAAGGCACCGTTGCCATATCAGGCTTTGCTTTTGGTGACTGCGTTTTTACTATTTTAACATCCATATGTTTTTCCTCCTGTCTTTAACATCCTCCGAGCATAGGATTTACATCCCCCTCCGGAGGAACGATGCATAGGAATTCCCACGGCTCAT
>CALDNM010000180.1 GCA_937915045.1 uncultured Clostridia bacterium | reverse complement strand
ACGACTATGAACACGCAAAAGGCACTGCCGCAGCTTGGACAGCTGCTGCATATCTTCAGCGCCGGCGGGAACGCGATATCTTCCTTATATACTATGCACGGTCCCATCGCCGTGTACGTATCCAGACTCTTGCCGCGCAGCCACTGCACATGCTTTTTCTGCAGTATCCTCGACGAATAATCGTTGAATACCGAATATCCGAAGATCACACTCTCCGCGTCAGCCTTCGCCACATCCTTGCAGCGCTTGCCGATAATGACCGCCAGCTCCGACTCATAATCCAGATTCGGATCTATATCATCGCGGAAATCCACATCGTCCCCGTCACCGAGAATTCTGATCGCGCGCTTCCCGAAAAATATCGGATCCGGCTGGTCGAACTTTTCCTCTCTGATCGCGCCCGTCTCCAGACTGTGCGCGCGATAATTCACTCCAACGCAAAGCACATCGTGGATCGGACGCTCGATCGGCGCCAGTATTTTCACGTCCGAAATTTTCTCGACCGCGTACTTTTCGTATCCGTCAGGTACCATCTGCAGTAATGTCAGATCGTCCCCCTTTATTTCTTCTATCAGCTGCTGCATGTCGGCGTATGCTCTTCCCGGGAGTATGTCGCGTACGCTGACCACTCCGCTCTCATCGCGCGTCAGCACTCCTAAATCATTCCCGTTCCTGCCGGCATATCTTATGATCTTCATTTTCTCTTTCCTTTCCCTTTAGTGATATATTATACTTCAAGTTTATTCGCTGAGCAATCCTTTCGCGACTATGAATTTCGCGGCGCCTATCTCCCTCTTCATCAGCCTGATAAGATGATCGTTCATGAAAACGCTTTTCGTCCCATAGTCAGCCAGACTTTCCGCGATATATACCGCGACCGCTTCCGCCGCGTAATCGGAAATGACCTTTTTGACTTTCGCTATCTCCTCCTTCGGATCGATCTTTCTCGCCGGGACACGCGGCATTATTGCCTTCGCGCGGAGCATGAGCTGAGAATCACGGACGCGCGGCTTTATGATGTCACACATGATCTCCTCATCATAGATCACTTCCGGATCAAGGTCAAAGATCTCGGCCGCCCTGTTCGCGTACGCGAGAAGCGCGCCTTTGAATTCTCCCTTTTTAAATGTGTATTTATCTCCGTCAAGAAGCGTGAGCGCTTTCATCCCGTCGAGGTATCCGAGCCTCAGATTGCGCGCCGCCGTCTCCGGCTCAAAAGCGAGCCAGTTGCCAAGATCCCAGCTGGACTCTGCCAGGACAAAATCCGTTCCCTTCTCTTTCGCCTTTTCTATGACATCCTTGTTCAGCTTTCCGACCGCGTCTAAGTTCACTGCGATTATCCTGTCAGCGCCTCGGTCCTGCGCCATCTTCACAGGCATATTGTCCGCGTAACCGCCGTCGACGAATTTCTTATCTCCTATGACCGCGTACCTCGCGGCAGGAAAACACGACGCGCTCGCGACGATATATTCGTGGAGCTGATCACGCGGTATCTCATCTTTATAAAAATAGTAAGGCTCGAACCCCGGGTAGCCGCACGTTACCATACCATAATCTACCGACGACCCGAAAAAATCGTCCGCCGAAATATATTTCTTAAGGATCTCCAGCAGCCCCGAGCTTCCGACTCCGTGTTCATTTATTATCCCCTTCATATAAAGGAGCGCTTCATTGACCGACATGCCGATCTTATCGGATATGTGATAACCCAGTTTGATCCCGTGCTTCCCTATCGCGCTTCCGACCGCGTCTATCTTGTCGTTGTATTTCTCATGACGGTCCCCTATCTCATCGATGTTTTTCACAAGACTTTCGAGCGCGTTATTGTACGGCTGCTCGTTCACATCGATATCGAATATCATATCGGTCTCGAGGGTCTGCCACAGCTCCGCCGCTCTGTCCGCGTCTCCAAGCACCACCATCGCGGCATTGATCGCGCCTACCGAAGCGCCGCACGTCATGTCTATTTCTATGCCCGCTTCTCTGACCGCCTGCCAGACTCCGACCTCGAAGCTTCCAAAGCTTCCGCCGCCGCTGAGCACAAATGCCGTTTTGCCTTTTCCCATCTCGCTCCTCCGATCCTTCTCCGCAAAGATCAGTTCTTCTTTCCGACAATTATATCATAGCGCCATTTCCCTGTCATCGAACGAAAGGAGGTTAAAATGAAAAGCCGGCGCTTCGAAAGATCTCATCCCTCGACACGCCAGCTTGTTTTCCTATTTATGCAGTAATGGTTATGCCGCGCGGTTTTTCTTTTTCTCCGGCGGAACGATCGTATACGCGAACTTAC
>CALDNM010000179.1 GCA_937915045.1 uncultured Clostridia bacterium | reverse complement strand
ACCGCCTACGCGTATGCCGGATTCCACGAAAGGTTCATAAAAGGGCATATCACTCTCGTTGGATGCCCAAAGCTGGACAGCATAGACTATTCAGAGAAACTGACCGAGATCATCAAGACAAATAATATCAAAAGCGTGACAGTCGTGCGTATGGAAGTGCCATGCTGCGGCGGACTGGAGAACGCGGTGAAGACCGCGCTCAGGAACAGCGGAAAGCTGATACCGTGGCAGGTCGTCACGATTTCAACAGATGGGGAAATAATGGACTAGATATTGACTTACGAACTTGTTGCGTAAAAAGACCCGCGGGCATGCCGCGGGTCTCTCGATATTTTGGCCTTTGATTTTTTTCGAATGAGGGCATTGCTGCCTTAATTTACGAAAATGTACTTGAGCAGGAATATAACTGCCAGCACATACATGAGCGCGCTGCACTTTTTCCTGTTCTCTTTTCCTGTGATAACATTGATGATGACGTATGAGATGACTCCCATGAATATTCCATCCGAAATGCTGTAAGCGAACGGCATCGCGATGATCGTGATGTATGCCGGTATAGATTCGGAGAAGTTCGTGAAGTCGATGTTCGTGACCGAGCTCATCATGTAGAAGCCTACGATTATGAGAGCCGGCGCTGTAGCGAACGACGGTATCGCGAGGAATATAGGGGACAGGAACAGCGAGAGCGCGAACAGTATCGCTACTGTGAGCGATGTGAGTCCTGTGCGTCCGCCTTCCGAAACGCCTGTGGCACTTTCAACATATGTCGTTGTAGTCGATGTGCCGAGCAGAGCTCCGATAGTAGTCGCGAGCGCGTCTGCGAGAAGAGCGCCTTTGACTTTTGGAAGCTTGCCGTTCTCATCGAGCATGCCGGCTTTTGTGGATACACCTACGAGTGTCCCGATCGTATCGAACATGTCGACGAACAGGAACGCGAATACGACTCCGATGAAATCGAAGATGTGTACCGAGCCGAAGCTTATGTGACCGGCGACCTTTGTGATAGCGCCGAGCTGGAAGCCCTGTGAGAAATCAGGCAGCAGGCTGTACCAGCCGTTTGCCGGATCTACCGCGTAGATCCCTGTGAGCTGGCATACTATGCCAAGAGCCCATGTGATCAGGATGCCCCAGAGGATGCCGCCCTTCACATTCTTGACGAGCAGCAGCGCTGTGATGATCACGCCGAGAAGCGCGAGGACCGATGTGACACCTGCCGCCGCGAAGCTCATTGTCTGCAGTGATACGATAGTGCTTGGATTAGCAACTACGATCTTAGCATCCTGCAGTCCGATGAACGCGATGAACAGGCCTATGCCGCAGCTGACCGCGTATTTAAGAGTCTGAGGAATAGCGTTGAAGATCGCCTCTCGTACACTTGTGAGTGTCAGAAGAATAAAAATAACACCTTCTGTAAGAACAGCCGCAAGCGCTACTTCCCATGTGTAGCCCATTTTAATGACTACAGTATAGGCGAAGTACGCGTTGAGGCCCATGCCCGGAGCGAGCGCGAATGGGTAGTTCGAAAGAACACTCATGAGGAGAGTTCCTACGCAGGCGGCCATCGCTGTAGCGACGAACACACCGGCGGAATCCATTCCTGCTGCGCTGAGGATCGACGGATTGACGGCGAGGATGTAAGACATCGTCATAAAGGTCGTGATACCGGCCATGATCTCAGTCTTGACAGTAGTGCCGTTTTCCGTCAGTTTGAATAATTTGTCCATGAAATTATATCTCCCTTTCCAAAACAACAAATAATATAAATAGAAACATAAATAATACCTTTCCATTTTACACTTTGATTTTTGGAAGGTCAATAAGCATTGAAAACAATAAACACGCGGTTTATAATCTCATTGGAACAGGAGGAAGATCATGACAGAAAAAGAAAGCAGGATGGCGCGCGGCCTGGAGCCGGCGGAGCTCGTCCTTAAAAACGGTAATATAGTAAATGTCTTTTCGGATGAGATCATACCGGGAGATGTCGCGATAGCGGGAGGACGCGTAGTGGGCGTCGGGCATTACAGCGGCATTGAGGAGATAGACTGCAGCGGCAAATACATCGCGCCGGGGCTTATAGACGCGCATGTCCACATCGAATCGAGTATGCTCGTACCATCGGAATTCGCAAAAGTCAAGGCGGCCGCGGGGACGACGTCGATAGTGGCGGATCCGCATGAGGCAGTCAATGTGAGCGGCGGAGAAGCTCTCGACTGGCTGATCAGCGCCTCGAAGGATATCCCGGTAACAGTCTATTTCATGGTGCCTTCATCGGTCCCTGCTTCGGATATGGAGACGAACGGCGCCGGAGAATTCCTCGCTGCCGATATGCGTAAATACGCGGGCGACAGATCAGTGATAGGGCTTGGTGAAACGATGCGGTTCATGGATGCTATTGCTGCAGAAAAGAGGATGATGGACAAGATCGATATCTTCGAAGGCATGAAGATCGACGGACACGCTCCCGGGCTGACAGGACCTGACGTGCAGGCGTACAGGCTCGCGGGGGTCGACAGCGATCACGAATGCGGGACAGCGGAAGAGGCACTCGAAAAACTGCGCGCGGGATTCGCTGTGCTCGCGAGAGAAGGCAGCGGAGCGAAGAATCTCGAGGATATACTGAGAGGTTTCATCGAAGCAGGTGTATCGCTCGACAGAGTCATGTTCTGCACGGACGACAAGCACACGGTGGAAATAAAAGAAGAAGGCGACATCAGTACATGTGTCTCGAAGGCGATAAAGCTCGGGATCCCAGCGGCGAAAGCTTACAGAATGGCGACACTCAACGCGGCGTCACATTATGGCCTCAGCGGCAAGGGCGCAGTCGGCGCGGGATATGACGCGGACCTCATAGTGCTGGATGAACTCGGAGACGTTTTCCCGTCGGCAGTTTTCAAAGGAGGCGTTCTCGTCGGACAAAAAGATGAGTGTCGTGACAGTGGCAGTAATGGCGTTGGCGCGTCTGACATACCGGCATGGCTTCTCGATACCGTCGAATTCGGTACAGTCACGCCGGATGATATAAAAGTGACGCGCGGAGACGTGAACGATGTCATGGAGATGAGCGGAGGCACGCTCGTCACGAAGCATCTTAAAGAAAATATTCCGGGAGACGGCAGTGTCTTTATCCCAAATGGGGTATATGATAAATTGTGCGTCATCGAACGTCACGGAAGAACAGGCGAAAAAGCCGCGGCTCCGATAAAGGGATTCGGCATCAGGGGCGGAGCGGTCGCTACGACAGTAGCGCATGATTCGCATAATCTCATAGCTGCTGGGGACAATGACAAAGAGATCATCGCGGCGGCCGAGGCTGTTAAGAAAATGCACGGCGGATACGCGCTTGCTTCAGGAGGCAGGATAGTCGGAAAGCTTCCGCTGCCTGTATGCGGATTAATGAGCGACAGGCCATGCGCGGAAGTCGAAGCAAAAGTCGCGGAACTGAGAGATGCTGCCCGCCGTATGGGTGTGCCGGATGATATCGATCCATTCATCACACTTTCATTCATGGCGCTGACCGTGATACCTGAACTAAGGCTGACTGAAAGAGGCCTTTTCGATGTCACAAAAATGGCATACCTGCAGGCTTAAAGGCCAGTTTGAGCGAGTTTTTTAAAAAAATACAAAAACACCATATATAGTACGTTTACTCTACCAAATAACATATATATGGTGTTTTTATATTGACACTGGAATTTACGTTTGGTATAATCGATACAGCGCAGGCGGCATTATATACCGCCTGCGTTCAAGACAGAGAAGGGGGCGAGAAATTGAAGATCGGAGGGCTGCAGAAGCTTACACTCCTGGATTATCCGGGAAGGACGGCATGCACACTTTTTTTGAGCGGATGTGATTTCAGGTGTCCGTTCTGCCATAATTCCGGCCTGCTCGATGGAACGGATACTCCGGAAGCGATGTCTGAAGACGAACTTTTTGTTTTTCTGGAGAAGCGGAAGAACATGCTGGACGGAATATGTGTGAGCGGCGGAGAGCCTCTCATGGATCCCGATATAGAGGATCTTCTTACAAAGATAAAGACGATAGGATATGACATAAAGATAGATACGAATGGAAGCTATCCTGATCGATTGAAAGATATAGTCAAAAATGGCCTCACGGACAGTGTGGCTATGGATATAAAAAATTCAAAGGAAAAGTACAGCCTGACTGCGGGCGCTGGCCCGGAGATCGTCTCGCGGATCGATGAGAGCGTCGAATTCCTTATGAGCGGCGCTGTCGATTTTGAATTCAGGACAACTGTCGTGAAAGAATTCCACGATAGTTCTGACTTTGAAGAAATAGGGAAATGGATAAGAGGGCCAGAAAGATATTACATCCAGACGTTCAGAAATTCTGACGCGGTGATGTCGGCAGGACTCCATCCGCCGGACAGGGAAGATCTTGCAAACTATTTGAATACAGTCAGGCAGTATGTGCCTGCGGCAGAATTGAGAGGAGACTAGAAATGTACAAGGTACTTAAGAGAGACGGGAAGATAGCGGAGTTCGATATATCCAAAATCAGTACGGCGATAACAAAGGCTTTTGAAGCTCAGAAAAAGAACTACCACGATACCGTGATAGATCTTCTCTCGCTCAGGACTACGGCTGAGTTCGAGCCAAAGGTCAAAGATGGGATGATCGCGGTAGAGGATATACAGGACAGCGTCGAAGATGTGCTGATAAAGGCTGGTTATTCGGATGTCGCGAAAGCGTATATCCTGTACAGGAAACAGCGCGAAAAGGTCAGAAATCTCAATTCGACATTCCTCGATTACAAGGATCTCGTCAATAGTTATGTGAATATAACGGACTGGCGTGTGAAGGAGAATTCGACAGTCACGTATTCTGTGGGAGGACTGATACTCTCGAACAGCGGAGCCATTACTGCCAATTACTGGCTCAGTGAAATTTATGATGAAGAGATAGCGACGGCGCACAGGAATGCCGATATGCATATACATGATCTTTCGATGCTGACAGGCTACTGCGCGGGATGGTCACTGAAACAGCTGATACAAGAAGGCCTTGGCGGTGTGCCGGGAAAGATCACATCCGCTCCGGCGAAGCATCTTGTTTCGCTGTGCAATCAGATGGTCAATTTCCTCGGCATCATGCAGAATGAGTGGGCGGGCGCGCAGGCGTTCAGTTCGTTCGACACGTATCTTGCTCCGTTCGTGAAGGCTGACGATCTTTCATATTATGAAGTCAAGAACTGCATCCAGTCATTCATATATGGTGTGAACACACCATCGAGATGGGGCACTCAGGCTCCTTTTTCGAACATCACGCTTGACTGGACTGTACCGGATGATCTCAAAAACATGCCGGGGATAGTCGGCGGCAAAGAGATGGATTTCACTTACGGCGACTGCAAAAAAGAAATGGATATGATCAACAAGGCGTTCATCGAGACAATGATCGAGGGCGATGCTGAGGGAAGAGGATTCCAGTATCCTATTCCGACATATTCGATAACGAAGGATTTCGACTGGTCGGATACAGAAAACAACAAGCTGCTGTTTGAGATGACATCGAAGTATGGAACTCCGTATTTTTCAAATTATGTGAACAGCGATATGGAACCCAGCGATGTCAGGAGCATGTGCTGCAGGCTGAGGCTCGATCTCAGGGAACTCAGGAAGAAGTCAGGAGGCTTCTTCGGCTCCGGAGAAAGCACAGGTTCAGTCGGAGTGGTCACGATAAATCTGCCGAGGATAGCTTATCAGGCTGTGGATGAAGCTGATTTCTATAAGCGTCTTGATAAGATGATGGATATCGCGGCACGGTCGCT
>CALDNM010000178.1 GCA_937915045.1 uncultured Clostridia bacterium | reverse complement strand
ATTAGAAAAAGGCTCCTAACTCATTTCTGAGTGAGAGCCTTTGTCTACAGTCTGAACACGGCAATGGCCGTGTTTTTCTTATGGTAAAAACGGTACAGTGCAATTTTTGGCCGCCTCGCTCTCCCTGTGACACTTTTCCAAAATCGGCTGAAGAAGTCAGCCAATCGTGTTGTGTTGCGGGGTTTGAACGAGATCGGGAGTGAATTACAGGGGTAATCGGGGGTTTTATCGGCAAAATCGGCCTCATCTTTGCGGCCCGACTGCTGGGACCGTTGCAAAGCGATGACAACAAGTTCGTATCATGAAAAATGTCACCCGCCCCCTCTTTTTTTCCCAGACACATGAGTACATATCACCATGCCGCGGGCCTTTCTTTATTTTAGTATGAAGAAATTCCTATTCGTTGTCAGCAGACCATCTTTTTGCATCCTTGACAGTTCAGCTGACATGGCACTTCGTTCCACTGAAAGATAATCCGCAAGCTGCTGCCGATTCAGTGAAATATATAATTCAGACTTTCCCTGTCTTCGCGCTTCTGCCGAAAGATAAGAAAGCAGTTTTTCTCGCGTAGTACGTTTTGTGATATGCGAAAGTTTTTCGTTGAGTTTGAGATCGTGTTCCGCGAGGTCGGACAGAAGATTTCTTATCATCCGCTGATGGAACAAACACGCGCTCGGACATGTGTTCAGGATGCGCCCCGCGTCCAGCCACATCACGAGACTGTCTTTTTCAGCCACCACGCTCACATCCATCACTGCCCCTTCGACACACGCGAAAGCTTCGGCGAACACTTGCCCCGGAGTTATCGTCGCGCGAATATTCCTGTTGCCCCAGTAATCCTCTTTTATTACGAAGACGCTTCCGATGAGAAGCAGCCCGACAGCCATCGGATCTTCGCCGTCCCGAAGTATATATGTCCCCTTACTATAGCTTTCCGTTCTCGCGCCGAGGCAATCGAGCATCGAATCTATCTCTCCGTCGTCTATACCGCTGAAGATGGAAGCCTTTTTCATTGTATCGATATATTCTTTCATATTTCTCCTCTTTGTTGTATTTACAACTGAATTGTTGTAAATATAATACTATGATATATACATAAAATCAATCAGGATATATTTGAAAGGGGCTTACATCATGATAAGAAAAATCATACATATCGACGAAGACAAGTGCAACGGCTGTGGGAAATGCGCGGCGGCGTGCCACGAAGGAGCTATTGAAATAATAGATGGAAAGGCGAGACTCACACGCGACGATTATTGCGACGGGCTCGGTGAT
>CALDNM010000177.1 GCA_937915045.1 uncultured Clostridia bacterium | reverse complement strand
GATGTGAGCGGAGGCGTAGAAGGCTCCGATGGATATAAAGATAAAACTTTGATCAGAGAATTTGTAAGGAGAGTTGAAAGTGAGTAAAGGAAGATATGGTATACACGGCGGACAGTACATTTCTGAAACGCTGATGAACACGCTGATCGAACTCGATGAGGCGTATGAACATTACAAGAACGATCCTGAGTTCCAGAAAGAACTGACGGATCTCATGGTGAATTACGCGGGGCGTCCGTCTCTCCTGTATTACGCGGAGAAGATGACGAAGGACCTCGGCGGGCCGAAGATATATCTGAAGAGAGAGGATCTGAACCACACCGGCGCGCATAAGATCAACAACGTCCTCGGGCAGTGTCTGCTGGCGAAAAAGATGGGCAAAACGAGGGTGATCGCGGAGACCGGAGCCGGACAGCACGGCGTGGCGACGGCGACCGTAGCAGCTCTCATGGGCATGGAATGCGAAGTGTTCATGGGCAAGGTCGATACGGAGCGTCAGGCGCTCAACGTCTACAGGATGGAACTTCTCGGCGCGAAGGTGCATGCGGTAACGTCAGGAACGGCCACTCTCAAGGACGCGGTGAACGCGGCGATGAGAGAATGGAGTACGCGTGTCGTCGATACGCATTATGTAATCGGTTCGGTGATGGGACCTCATCCTTTCCAGAGCGTAATCGGCAAGGAATCAAAGAGGCAGATCGTCGAGGCTGAAGGGAAACTGCCGGCAGCTGTGATCGCCTGCGTAGGCGGCGGCTCGAACGCGATAGGTTCTTTCTTCGACTATATCGGAGACAAGGATGTGAAGCTGATCGGCTGTGAGGCCGCGGGAAGAGGAGCCGATACTGAGTTCAACGCGGCTACTATGACGAATGGCAGCCTCGGTATATTCCACGGTATGAAATCGTATTTCTGCCAGGACGATCAGGGCCAGATAGCGCCGGTCTACAGCATCAGCGCGGGGCTTGACTATCCGGGCATAGGGCCGGAGCACGCGCATCTTCACGATATAGGAAGAGCTGAGTATGTGCCGGTGACAGATGAAGAGGCCGTGCAGGCATTCGAATATCTGTCGCGTACCGAAGGCATCATCCCGGCGATCGAAAGCGCGCACGCGGTCGCGTATATAATGAAGAACGCTGAGGATTTCAATAAAGACGACAGCGTAGTCA
>CALDNM010000176.1 GCA_937915045.1 uncultured Clostridia bacterium | reverse complement strand
CGCACAGCTCGGTACTCGCGTACGAAAAGTACGCTCCGTGCCTCGCGAGCTTGGCGCCTTGTGTACCACGAAAAATCCGGCGTATTCAGGATTTGGATTTGAAAAAATCCTGCGCATTAAAGAATAAGATTTACAGAAGCAGGGCTCCATTGTGAGTCCTGCTTTTTTATGTTAAAATATACGGTGTTACATTTAGGAGGATCGATATGAAAAAGATCACAGTCAGGGGCGTCGATATAGGAAGCGGCATCCCGAAGATATGCGTACCTCTCGCGGGAGACAGTCCTGCCGCGATGATCCGGGAAGCAGAGAAGGCGGCAGAGATGCCGTGCGATCTGCTTGAGATAAGGGCGGATCATATGCTTCCATCGATGTACCTTGATATAGACGTGGACGCAAAGCTTATCGGCGATGTGCGTGACATTACCGGGAAGCCGGTAATATATACGCTTCGCACTTTAGATGAAGGCGGATGGGCCCATCTCGAAAGAAGAGAGTATCTCGACCATATAAGAAATATATCAGAGCGGACAGATGTTGATATCGTGGATTGTGAAGCGTTTGCCGGGGACATGTATTATGAGCCGGATCGCATGGAGATCATGACGGATATGGCTCACGCAAGCGGAAAGCTTATGATCATGTCGAGCCATGATTTTGACTACACGCCTGACACGGAAGAGATCGTAAGAAAATACTGCGCTATGGACAACATGCGCGGAGATATACTCAAGATCGCGGTTATGCCGCGAAAGGAAGAAGATGTGCTCGCGCTTCTCGAAGCGGCGCGCGTGTTCAGCAGCGATTATTCAGAGACAGATATAATCGCGATATCGATGGGCGAACTTGGAAGCACCACGAGAGTGTGCGGCGGCGAGTTCGGATCAGTCATAACGTTCGCGTCAGGTGTGAGGAGCACGGCTCCGGGACAGATGCAGGCGGACAGATTGAAACAGGCATTGGATGAATATTACAGGGAAAAATAAAATCATACAGATAAAAGGACTTATATTCGATTATGTCCAGGATGAAACGGGTGAGACGAAGCGCGCTGTGAACGATGTGACCTTCGATATCGAGCGCGGATCTTTTACTGCCATAATCGGACAGAACGGCAGCGGAAAATCCACGCTGGCAAAGAGCATGAACGCGCTGCTGATCCCGACAGAAGGGACCGTCATTGTGAACGGATACGATACAACAGACGAAGAACACCTGTGGGACGTGAGACAGAGCGCGGGCATGGTATTCCAGAATCCGGACAACCAGATAGTTTCGTCGATAGTAGAAGATGACGTTGCATTCGGTCCGGAGAATCTCGGCATAGATCCGGAGGTCATAAGGCAGCGCGTAGATACCGCGCTCGAATCGGTGCGTATGGGGAAATATAAAAAGAAAGCCCCGCACATGCTTTCCGGAGGACAGAAACAGAGGATCGCGATAGCGGGCGTAGTTGCGATGAAACCGCAGTGCATAATTTTTGACGAGCCGACAGCAATGCTTGACCCTAAGGGGCGGAAAGATATAATGCGTATCATACACGACCTGAACGCGGAAGGCATTACTGCTATTCTCATAACGCACTTCATGGAAGAAGCCGCGAACGCGGACCGCATAATCATTATGAACAAGGGGAAGGCAGTAATGGACGGGACGCCGCGAGAGGTTTTCATGGACCGGGACAGATTGGTGTCGCTCAGCCTTGACGTACCTCTTGCTGTCGAACTCAGACATGGGCTTGCCGCGAGAGGAATAGATCTTTCGGACGATATAGTTACGGAAGAAGAACTTGTGGAGGCAGTATGTCGATACATGTAAAAAATATAAATCACGTTTACAATGAAGGGCTGCCGGATGAAACGGCGGCGCTTGTCGATGTGAGTTTTGACATAAATGACGGAGAATTCGTAGGGATCATCGGACACACGGGATCGGGGAAGTCGACATTACTTCAGCATCTCAACGGGCTTCTGAAGCCGAAGAGCGGACAGATAATAGTCGGAGATACGGATATCACAGCTCCGGGAGCTTCTATGCTCGCTATCAGGCGGAAAGTCGGGCTGGTATTCCAGTATCCTGAGTATCAGCTGTTTGAAGAAACGGTGGCGCTGGATGTGGCGTTCGGGCCTAAGAACCTCGGGCTGGATAAAGATGAGATAGATGAGAGAGTCAGGGAAGCCATAGAGCTGGTCGGACTCGACTACGAAGATATAAAAGAGAAATCCCCGTTCGATCTTTCGGGCGGACAGAAGAGGAGAGTTGCTATAGCCGGTGTCATCGCGATGAGGCCGGAAGTGCTGATCCTTGATGAACCGACTGCCGGACTGGATCCGCAGGCGCACAAAGAGATACTTGATATGGCGCGCAAGATCCACGAGGGAGAAACGAATATAATAATACTGGTGTCACATAATATGAATGACATCGCGGAGCTTTCGGACAAGGTGCTGGTCATGGATGAGGGAAAACTCGTCATGTGCGGTACGCCGAAAGAAGTGTTCGCCAGGGGTGACGAGCTGGAGTCGATGGGACTCGACCTGCCGGATGTGACATGTTTGATGCGCGATCTGAAAGAGCACGGACTGGATGTGCCGACAGATATCTTTACTGAAAAAGAAGCTGAAGACGCTCTTTACAGAGCGCTTGGAAACAGGGACGATAGATGATAAGAGATATTACTCTGGGACAGTATTTCGCCGGAGAATCGTGGGTACACAGGCTGGATCCGCGGACAAAAATAATAGTGTCGCTGACATATATAGTGGCGCTGTTCATACTGCATACTTTTATCGGGTTCGCTTTTGCGGCGATAGCGCTGGCCGTAGTGATAGCGCTTTCGAAAGTACCGATAAAATTTATACTGAGAGGACTTAAACCGATATTCCTTATTATCGTGTTCACGTTCGTACTTAATATGTTTATGTATAAGGGCGATCCGCTGTGGCATTTCTGGTTCCTGACTATCACGAAACAGGGGCTTTATAAGGCGGTCTTCATGGCCGTCAGACTGGTGCTGCTCATAATCGGATCATCCATGCTTACGCTGACGACGAGACCGATCAGTTTGACAGATGGCATAGAGTCACTGCTCAAGCCGCTTGCTAAGCTCGGAGTGCCGGCGCATGAACTCGCTATGATGATGACGATAGCGCTCAGGTTCATACCGACGCTGCTTGAAGAGACTGATAAAATCATGAAAGCGCAGCAGGCGAGAGGCGCCGATTTTGAATCGGGCAATATTTTAAACAGAGCTAAAAATCTGATACCTATTCTGGTACCACTCTTTATAAGCGCGTTCAGGATCGCGCAGGATATGGCGATGGCCATGGAAGCAAGATGTTATCGCGGCGGGGAACACCGTACACGTATGAACGCGATGCATTACGGCAAAAGCGACGCCGCGGCATTTATACTTACAATATTGTTTGTAGCCGCGTGTGTCTGCGAAAGGATATTTATAGCATGAGGAAGATCCAAACCAAGTATCTTATACAGGCTGCTGTCATAGCGGCTGTTTATGCTATTCTCACAGTGGTACTTTCACCGATAAGTTATGGACCGATACAGTTCAGACTGAGCGAGGCGCTGACGATACTGCCCGCGTTCACACCTGCCGCGGTACCGGGACTTTTTATCGGCTGTCTGATCGCGAATTTAATGAGCCCTGTAGGGCTCGTGGATATAATCTGCGGCAGCGCGGCAACGCTCATCGCGGCATTCATATCGTATAAACTTAGAAAGAGACCGCTGCTGGTACCGCTTCCTCCGATCATTGTCAATGGAGTCATAGTAGGGCTTGAGCTCAAGCTGCTATACACTCCGCAGATGCCGCTGCTCGCGTGCATGGGCTGGGTGGCTCTCGGCGAACTTGGCGCTTGCTACGCGGTAGGATACCCGCTGATGAAAATTCTTGGACGGTATAATGGAATATTCAGATAGGAGAAGCATATGAGACAGAGAAAATTGAAAGATCTCGATGAACGTCTTGAGATGTTCGGAAGGTACAGGATAGACAGCCCGTGGAAATTCAAAGGCGAATGGGACAGGTTCTTTATGGAGAGAGGGGCCGGCATGAACGCCGACACTTATCTTGAGATCGGATGCGGTAAGGGATGTTTTCTGATGCCGCATGCCGAGGCGGAGAGAAGCAGCAATTTTATTGGTGTGGAATGTCAGCAGAGTGTGCTTGTTCGGGCGCTCGAAAAGGCTTGCGATGAAGATCTGAGGAATGTGATCTTTGTCGATGACAAAGTATACGATGTGCGCGATTACTTTGAAGAGGGAGAACTCGCAGGGATCTATCTCAATTTCAGCGATCCGTGGCCGAAGGCGCGTCACGCGAAGAGAAGACTTACACACAGAGATTATCTTAAGTCTTACTGCGATGTCGTGAGGGATGGCGGTACGATCGAGTTCAAAACTGACAATGACGATCTTTTTGGATTTACTCTTGAAGAAATAAAAGTTTTGGATTTACAAATCGAGGAATTTGCAGTAGACTTACATGGATCGAATTTCGAATCGAAAAAATTTATGACAGAATACGAAGAAAAATTTTCGAGCAGGGGAAAGACGATAAATTATCTAAGGATCAGAAATCAAAAGGAGCAGGGGAAATGATATTAGCGGAAGAGAACGGAAGAGTATTTCCAAAGGAAGATAAAATATTCGCGGTGAGCGGCAGAGCAAAGGCTATGATCTCTGAAAAGGGAAAAGATAAAGTTATAAACGCGACGATCGGTTCACTGATGGATGACGACGGTGATCTCGTCGTGCTTTCATCTGTGATGGACGCGATAAGGAGTCTGTCTCCTGATGACTTCGCTGCGTACGCGCCTATTGGCGGCACGCCGGGATTCAAAAAAGCGATCACAAAGGCGGCGCTCGGAGAATACATCCCGACGAGATATACGGAAGCTGTGGCTTCACCGGGAGGTACAGGCGGCATAAGGAACGCTGTTTCAAATTATACGAAAGTGGGAGACACAGTCATTACTGCGTCGTGGTTCTGGCCGACATATACGAAGATATGCAACGAAATAGGAAGAGATATCGACACATATGAGATGTTTGGTCCGGACGGGAAATACAACATGGCCGGATTCAGGGATAAGGTCAGCGCGCTTGTGAGAAAACAGGGAAGCTGCCTCGCGATCATCAATACTCCGGCACACAATCCTACAGGCTACGCTCTCAGTACAGAAGACTGGAAAGAGGTCGTCAGCATCTTCAATGACGCGACTAGCGGCGGCGGCAGAGCGACGATATTCGTAGACGCGGCATATATAGATTTTGCGGGAGATCCGGAAGAGTACAGGCAGTTCTTAAGAGAGTTTGAGAAGCTAAACGACAATGTCATGGTCATTATCGGTTATTCGGCATCGAAGACGTTCACACTTTACGGAATGAGGACGGGCGCTCTCGTGTGCATGGCAGCGACAGAGGAGCAGGCTGAAGAGTTCAGGAAGGTGATGGAGTATTCGTCACGCGCTACTTGGTCAAATTGTGTGCGCTGCGGACAGACTGTCATCGAAAAAATATATGAGAATAAAGAACTACTTGACAAAGTAGGCACTGAAAGGGCAAAATATAGGAGTATGCTTCTGAAGAGGGGCAGGACTTTCGAAAGGACGCTGAGAGAAGCGGGCGTAGAGTGCGTACCGTTCGACGCGGGATTCTTCGCATGTATAGAGTGTGATGATCCGGATGCTGTAGGTGCTGAGCTTGAAAAGAAAGGCGACTTCATCGTGCCATTCGCGAAAGGCATAAGGATATCTGTAGCGGCGATCTCGGAAGCGAAATGCGTCAGGATCGCGAAAGATATCGCGGAAGTGATGAAATAGATATACCGCCCGCGTGTGACGCGGGCATATACGCGGATGTAGTTCATTGGTAGAACACCGGCTTGGGAAGGCGGGTCCGATTCCCGTCATCCGCTCCATAGACAGAGAGCCTGAAAGGGCTCTCTTTACTTTGTTCTGAGCGTGTCATCAATAGTTTCAATTATCGCATTGTTTCGCATAATGGAAAAATCAGGATCAAGTATATTTTGCTCTTGAAATAACATATACACTGGTGTAGTATTCATCTGTGATGGAAGCAAAGAATAAGATCAGAAAGGTCATACGTAAACACCCCCGCAGGACTATAGTCCTTGGATTCATAGGGGTCATACTGGTGGGAGCATTCATCCTTCAGGCATCATTTTCGCTTAGAGGGATCGATCTGCGTTTCATAGACAGCCTGTTCACTTCAACGAGTGCCGTCTGCGTGACGGGACTTTCGACTGTAGATACAGCTGATACTTTTTCTGTGTTTGGACGGACCGTCATTGCTGTTCTGATACAGATCGGCGGACTGGGCATCACATCGATAGGAGTCATAACTATACTTCTGGCAAAGGGAAAGGTCTCCGTTGGCGGGGAACGGCTCGCGAAAGAAGCGTTCAATCTCTCGTCCGGAAAGAATCTGCGCAAGGTGCTGCGGTCGATCGTTCTGACAGAATTCGTCGTTGAGAGCGTAGGCGTCATAATTATTTTTATCGATATGTGCGGGAGGTTCGATCCGGTAAAGGCCATCGGTGTCAGTCTCTTTCATACGGTTTCATCGTTCAACAACGCGGGATTCGATCTGTCCGGGAACTTTCGAGGCATGATCGAATATCATGACGACGTCCTTTGGGTCCTTGTGACCGCCGCGCTTATAATTATAGGAGGTCTGGGTTTCTTTGTGAATATGGAGATAATCACAAAGAGATCGTTCAGGAGATTCTCTCTGCATACGAAGATAGTACTTTCGACAACAGCGTTCCTCATTGTAAGCGGGACGGTGCTCCTGATGATAACTGAGAGGACATCGCTCATCGGAGCGTTTTTCCAGAGCGTGACCGCGAGGACGGCGGGCTTCGCGACTGAGAATATAGGTAATTATACGAATGCCGGTATCATAGTGCTGATCATTCTGATGTTCATAGGAGCGTCGCCGGGATCTACCGGAGGCGGCATCAAAACGACAACTATGTTCGTGCTCGTAAAAAATATGAAGAGCGTAGCACTCAACAAAACGTGCAAGGCATTCAACAGGAAGATCCCGGATGGGATCATAGAGAAATCTCTCGTGGTGATCGGACTTGCGCTCAGCACGATAATACTGAGCACGCTTCTCGTTTCGTATTTCGAACCGGGATTCACACTGAAACAGATACTGACTGAAGTCGTGAGCGCGTATGCGACGGTAGGCCTGTCGACGGGCATAACACCGTTTCTTTCATCAGCGTCTAAGCTGGTGCTCATCTTTACGATGTTTATAGGAAGAGTCGGACCGCTGACTCTGATAACGCTCTGGTATCACAAGAATAAACCGGAAGCGCATTACAGCGAAGAAAGTGTAAATATTGGCTGATCGGCGTGGGCTGAAACAGCGGAAAGAAAGGATATCAAAATGGCAGATAAAAGATCGGGTTACGGGATAATAGGCCTTGGACGTTTTGGCCTCGCGCTCTCGAGAAAGCTGGCACAGGCAGGAAAAGACGTTCTCGTCATCGATGAGAGCGAAAACAATCTTCGCCTTATAAGAGATGATGTACCTGAGTCATACCTTGTTGGAACGATCACGAGAGAGGCACTCGAAGAGACCGGCATCGCGAATTGTGAGGTCGTGATAATATGCATAACCAAAATAGACGTGAGCGTACTCACAGCTTATAACGTGATAGATATGGGAGTACCGCGCGTACTCGCGAAAGCCGCAAGCAAAGAACATGGCGCAATACTTGAGAAGCTTGGAGCCGAGACAGTACATCCTGAAACTGAGACGGCTAACAGAGTAGCGGCTATGCTGCTTGAAAACGAAGCAGTGGATCTCATTCGTCTGTTCGGCGATTATGTAATATCAGAACTGCTGATCCCTGAGATACTGGACGGATGCACTCTTGCCGATCTGCGGCTCGATGATTATGATCTCAGGCTGGTGGCTGCTGAAATAGAAGAGAGTACCACTCTTCTTGACTGTGAAAAAACACAGGTGCTGCATACTGGAGATTATATAGTGATCACCGGCAGGCTGATACTGGCCGACAAGTTCGAGCGTGAAGTAATGAAGATGGTACCTACTAAACCGCGCAGGAGACATTAAAGCTTTTTGACGATCTTGTAAGAGAACGGACCGGATATGAATTTCTTTTGCTTTTCCGGATCGACCGATCCCGTGACATCTGTCGCGTCCGATATTTTCCCGGAGGAAAGGATCTCATAAACGGCGGCTTTTCGGTTATTTATGACGAGAAAGCATGGACCGAACAAAGGCTTTTTCTCATTGCTCTTTCTGATCGCGTATTTTTTGATTTTATAGATGCTGCCTTCGCCGCCAAACGGCGCGAGCAGCATTTCTTTTATTCTTTCATCCATATCGTATTAGGCCTCCACCTTTTAAGATTATACCATAAAATCATATGGAAAATAGTTACAGATATTTACAACATATGTATTGACATATAATTACATTTATAGTAATATAATGCTTGTAGGGGATAGGGAAATATTTTAGGAAAGGAGAGGGATATGGCAGAGAAAAGAGAGGTCAGACACAGACTGATACACGAGATCGGAGTCATTAGCGTGAACCCGTCTTCGGGCTGGAAAAAGGAGCTGAATATCCTTGCGTGGAACGATAACCCCGCAAAATACGATATCCGCGACTGGAGCAGCGACAGGAAACATTTGTCAAAGGGCGTGACGCTCAGCGAAAAGGACATGGAAACAATGATAGGACTGTATATGGCCTACAAAGAAAAGCTGGATGAGCCGGAAAAACCTGTGGAACAGGAACCGCGCGAAAAACAGGAAACGCAGGCAGCAAACGAGCCTGACACATCCGAAGCGGCGCTGCCGCCTGAAGCGGCGGAAGCGCAGGACAGCAGTTCGGCCGACGAAGCTTCCACTCCGTTCTAAAGTTCCGCTCTGAACTTATAGAAAGGGAATAACAAAACCAACATTATCGCTCCAATCAACATATTGCTCACTCTTGAAAAACACTGCACTGGCAGCGGCGTTTGCGCCGCTGCCTTGTAGTATGCTATAATATTCTATTATGCAGATAAGATTAAAGAAAACTATAAATAAACGTTTTGAGGATGTTGATATAGAAAAGGGGATCACTATAGAGGATCTCTGCAGGAAAGTATCAGACGAACTTCCATATACTGTTCTTGTAGCGAAACTTGACAATCGGATAGTGGGGCTTTTGCATACGCTGGATAAGCCATGCGCTGTAGAACTTCTAGACATGCGTACGCATGCCGCGAATCTGATCTATCAGCATGGCCTTACGATGATGTACCTTTACGCTGTCGAAAAGACTCTTGGCAGGAAGGATGTAGAGATACAGAACTCGCTCAACAAGGGCATCTATACAGAGATCAAATCTCAGGAACCGGTGACCGCCACTCAGGTGAGAGCGATCGAGAAAACCATGCATGAACTGTCGGAAGCGGACAAACCGTTCGCGATATCATACATGGACCGCGAAGATACGCTTCGTTTTTTGCGAGAGGCGGATCTGACTGAGAAGATCAGGATCGTGGAAAACGCCCCAAATGGCAATAGATTCAAACGCTACTCGATCGACGACTTTGGAAATTTCTTTTATGACATCATGCCGCCGTCGACAGGTTATATAAAAATATTCGAACTCCGGAAATACCGCCGGGGTGTTTTGATGCGTTTTCCATACACGGACGATCCCGGGAAACTCCCAAAGTATAAAGACGAGAAAAAGATGTACTCGGCATTTGGTGAAGCTAAACGCTGGCAGAAGCTGCTCGACATACAGTACGTGAACGATCTTAATGAAAAGATCGAGAACGGCGAGATGCGTGAAGTGATCCAGCTGTCCGAGGCACTTCACGAGAAGAGGATAGTGGAGATCGCGGAGACGATCACGGATAAGAAAAAAAGGATAATACTTATAGCCGGACCTTCGTCTTCGGGGAAGACTACATTCGCTCGCAGACTCTGCGTGCAGCTGAAAGTCAACGGACAAAAACCGCTGTATCTCGGTACTGACGATTACTTCCTCAACCGCGATCAGACGCCACGCGATGAAAACGGAGAGCTCGATTTTGAGGGCCTCGACGCGATCGATATAGGCCTGTTCGAAAAAGACATGAATGATCTTCTTGCCGGAAGGGAAGCGGATCTTCCGACATTTGATTTCATAAAAGGCATGAAGGTGTTTGGACGCAGAAAGACGACACTTGGCGCCGGGCAGCCTATTGTCATAGAAGGGATACACGCTCTTAACGGAGCGCTCACTACGCATATCGACGATAAATGGAAATACAAGATATACATAAGCCCGCTTACCCAGCTCAATATAGACAATCACAACCGCATACCGACGACAGATCTCAGGATGCTGCGAAGGATAGTGCGGGATTATAAATATCGCGGACACAACGCTAAAGTATAACGCGGAAGCGGATGAGTTCTTCAATTCAGTGCATATATATGAGCTTGGAGTATTAAGGAAATACGCGGAGCCTCTGCTTCAGGACGTCTCGAAGGATGATCCGGAATATGGTGAGGCACACAGGCTGCTGAACTTCCTCAGCTTCTTCAGCGTGATCAGAGACGATTATCTTATCGTGAACAATTCGATACTGAGGGAATTCATCGGCGGCAGTATATTCGTGCAATGATTGGAATTTCAAGGCATCCGGGATATTTCCCGGGTGTTTTTTTATCAGCTTGATGCAAACACGCGGCTAAGTGTACGTGGAGCGAGAGCTGTAAGCATTGGAAAAGCATATTTTCTGACAATTAAAAAGTCAAAAAACACACAAACTATTTTTGCTCAAAACCTTGCGCTCGTTCCGAGTCTGTGGTAAACTACAAAAGCTTGCGAAAAGGCGAAGAAGCGGGAAGTTGCTGAGCTATCAGGTAATTTCCGCCGAGAATTGTCCCCTCTGGAAGGGGGCGAAGGGATTCGCCGCGCTTTTCGGCGCGTCAGGTATCTGGAAACACCCGGTACAGTGTGCATGCAGGCGAAAAAGCACAGACACGTTGAAAAACAAAGGCGTAAAGACCCCTTGTACGAGAATAGCGAAATAGTACAGAAACACAGGAGGAG
Source organism: uncultured Clostridia bacterium (assembly GCA_937915045.1). Lineage (GTDB taxonomy): Bacteria > Bacillota > Clostridia > Peptostreptococcales > Anaerovoracaceae > JALCRY01. The sequence goes on along the minus strand of CALDNM010000176.1, from coordinate 11,605 downwards.
AAAAAATGAGTGAATTACAGAAAATCAGGATCAGACTCAAGGCTTATGATCACGCGCTGCTGGATCAGTCCGCCGCGAAGATAGTCGATACCGCAAAGTCAACAGGCGCTGAGGTATCCGGACCTATCCCGCTTCCGACAGAGAAAGAAGTTGTCACGATCTTAAGAGCTGTCCACAAGTACAAGGACAGCAGAGAGCAGTTTGAACAGAGAACGCACAAGAGACTGATCGATATCACGAATGCTACGGCTAAGACGACAGACGCGCTTACAAAGCTAGAAATGCCGGCCGGCGTAGACATCGAGATCAAGTTATAAAAGCGAAGGGAACTCCCCTTAGAATGATCGCATGGAACCATATGGCAAAATGTGATCCGCTGTAAGAAATATGGAGGTAAAACATGAAAGCATTACTGGGAAAGAAGATAGGCATGACGCAGATCTTCGCCGAAGACGGCATAGTCATTCCTGTAACTGTTATCGAGGCGGGCCCTCAGGTCGTCACGCAGATCAAAACTGCTGAGACTGACGGATACGACGCGGTGCAGGTAGGATTCGGAGAGACTAAGCCACAGAGAGTGAATCAGCCTATGACTGGACATTACAAGAAAGCGGGAGCTGAAGTCAAAAAACATCTCGCTGAGTTCCAGGCTGATGAAGGCGACACTTACGAAGTCGGACAGATCATGACGGTCGCTGATTTCGAAGAAGGAAAATACCTCGATGTCACAGGTACATCGAAAGGTAAAGGAACACAGGGCAACATCAAGAGACACGGACATCACAGAGGCCCTACAGGACACGGCTCAAAACATAAGAGACTTGCCGGAGCGCTTGCGGCGGCATCATATCCTGGAAGAGTATTCAAGGGCAACCAAGGCCCGGGCAGAATGGGACGCGAGACAGTCACTGTTCAGAACGTCCAGCTCGTGAAAGTTATCGCAGACAGGAATCTCCTGCTCGTAAAGGGCGCTGTTCCGGGCGGCAAAGGCGGCCTGCTCAGAGTCCAGTACGCAGCCAAGGGACAGGAGCGTTAGAGAATACTCGGAAAGGAGGAGTAAAAAATGGCAAAGATCAAAGTACTGAACATGGACGGAACTGAAGCCGGAACTATGGATCTTAAAGATGAGATCTTCGGTATCGAGCCAAACGAAAGTGCCGTTCACGCAGTAGTCAAGAATTATCTTGCGAACCGCAGACAGGGAACTCAGTCAGCAAAGACAAGAGCTGAAGTCAGAGGCGGCGGCAGAAAGCCTTTCAGACAGAAGGGCACAGGCAGACATAGACAGGGCAGCACGACTGACCCGTCGCAGATCGGAGGCGGCATTGTGTTCGCGCCAAAACCGAGAAGCTATAGATATACTATTCCTAAGAAGATGAGGAGACTGGCTATGTTATCAGCTCTTTCATCAAAGGCACAGGAAAACGAAATGATCGTCATCGACGAGATCAAGTTCGACGCGCCTAAGACAAAGGAAATGGCAAAGATGCTTGAAAACGTAAAGGCTGGCAAGAAAGCCCTTATCGTGACAACGGAAAGAGACGAGAACATCGTAAGGTCCGCGGCGAATATCCAGGGGGTCAAGACAGTCCTGGTATCGACGATGAACGTATACGAGATAATCAATCATAACAATTTCATCGCGACGAAAGACGCGATCAACAAAATCGAGGAGGTGTATTCGTAATGAAGAGGACCCCTTACGACGTAATACTGAAGCCTGTTATATCTGAAAGAAGTATGGCGGACGCTCAGAACAAGAAATATACATTCAAGGTCGCGGTAAGCGCGAACAGGACCGAAGTCAAAGCGGCAGTTGAAGAGATCTTCGATGTCGAGGTCAAGAATGTAAATATAATGAATGTTAAAGGCAAAGTTAAAACTGTAGGAAGAAACACCGGAATGACAGCTGCTGAGAAAAAGGCGATAGTCACGCTTACTAAAGATAGTAAGGAAATCGAGTTCTTCCAGGGACTGTAAGCAGGAGGTAGGAAACAATGGCAATAAAAAAATACAATCCGACTTCTCCCGGTTTAAGAGGTATGACGAGTTCCACGTTTGAAGAGATCACCGCGGCGACTCCTGAGAAATCTCTTACCGTCACGCTCAAAAAGCATTCCGGAAGAAACAATAGAGGAAAGATAACTGTCAGACATAAAGGCGGCGGGACAAGACCGAAATACAGAGTCGTAGACTTCAAGAGAAATAAAGACGACATTCCCGCAAAAGTCACGAGCATCGAATATGATCCTAACAGGAACGCGAATATAGCACTGCTCAGTTACGCGGATGGCGAGAAGAGATACATCATCGCGCCAAACACACTCAAAGTAGGAGACGTGCTTTACTCAGGAACTGAAGCGGATATCAAAGTTGGAAACGCGCTTCCTATATCACATATTCCTGTAGGTACGGTCATCCACAACATCGAGCTCAAGCCTGGAAAAGGCGCGCAGCTCGTAAGATCGGCAGGAAACGGAGCACAGCTCATGGCTAAAGAAGGAGACTTCGCTCAGGTCAGACTGCCATCCGGAGAAGTAAGAAAAGTCAGGATGAACTGCAGAGCCACGATCGGCGAAGTAGGAAACGGAGACTTCCAGAACATAAACATAGGCAAAGCCGGACGTAAGAGACATATGGGTATAAGGCCGACAGTAAGAGGTTCAGTCATGAACCCGAACGACCATCCACATGGCGGCGGCGAAGGCAAGGCGCCTATCGGAAGAGTTGGCCCGGTGACACCTTGGGGCAAACCGGCACTTGGATATAAGACAAGGAAGAAGAAGAACGGCTCTGACAAATATATTGTCAAGAGAAGGAACGAAAGATAAAGGAAGGAGCATATAACAATGGGCAGATCACTTAAAAAGGGCCCTTTCGTCGACAGGAAATTGCTGAAGGCGGTCGAAGACATGAACACGGCTAATGAAAAGAAAGTCGTGAAGACATGGTCGAGATCATCCACGATTTTCCCGCAGATGGTCGGACATACGATCGCTGTTCACGATGGAAGAAAGCACGTGCCTGTATATATTACAGAAGATATGGTAGGTCACAGACTCGGAGAATTTGCTCCGACAAGGACATACAGAGGACACAGTGCGGACAAGAGAGCAGGAGCTCCGGTAAGACCGTCAGCAGCACCTGCAACACCGGCAGCAAAGACCGAATAAGAGATAAGGAGATAAGACAATGGAAGCAAAAGCAATTGCAAAATACGTAAAAATGTCTCCGATCAAGCTCAAGCCGGTCACGGATCTGGTGAGAGGCAAGGACCTGAACGAGGCACTTACGATTCTGAAGTTCACACCCGGAAAGGGCGCTGAGCTGGTAGAAAAGGTAGTCAAGTCTGCAGCGGCAAACGCTGAGAACAATCTGGACATGGACCCAGACAACCTGTACGTCGCGGAAGTATACGCGAATCAGGGACCGACGATGAAGAGATGGAGAGCAGGAGCTCAGGGACGCGCGTTCTCCATACTGAAGAGAAGCAGCCACATCGGCGTGACACTTAAAGAAAAAGAAACGGAGGTTCAGTAAATGGGTCAGAAAGTAAGTCCACATGGTCTCAGAGTAGGAGTCATCAAAGACTGGGACTCAAAATGGTATGCAGACAAAAAGAACTTCGCGGATTATCTGGTTGAAGACGAAACAATAAGAAAGTATCTCAAGAAGAAACTTTACGCGGCTGGTATTTCGAACATCGTTATCGAAAGACGCGCTGAGAATCAGATGAGAGTCATCATCATGGCGGGCAAACCGGGCATGGTCATCGGCAGAGCCGGAGACGGCATCGAGCAGATCAAAGCCGGACTCGTAAAACTCACGGGTAAGAACGTCAGCGTAGATATAAGAGAAGTCAGAAAAGCGGAACTCGACGCACAGCTCACAGCTGAAAGCATCGCGGAAGCTCTTGAAAGAAGGATTTCATTCAGAAGAGCAATGAAGCAGAGCATCGGAAGAACGATGAAGGCCGGCGCTAAGGGCGTCAAAGTCCTCTGCTCCGGAAGACTCGGCGGTGCCGAGATCGCTAGAAACGAAAAGTACAGCGAAGGAAACGTTCCTCTTCACACTCTTCGCGCGGATATCGATTATGGATTCGCGGAAGCCGATACAACTTACGGAAAGATCGGCGTAAAGGTATGGATAAATCATGGTGAGATCCTTGACAAAGGTCTTCAGAGCTCAGTGCCGGAAGAAGAAAAGAAGGGCAGAAATGGCGACAGAAGACAGAGAAGAGACAGACGTCCTAGAAGAGAAGGCGGAAATTACAGAGGCAGAGGCAGAGGCAGAAATGATGAGCGTCAGCTTCCTAAGGCTGTAAATCCGAGAGTCAGGAAGACACCTAAGGTCGACCCTGAAGCCGAAGCGGCTGCTAAAGCGGCTAAAGAGGCAGAGGCTAAGGCAGCTGTAGAGAACGCGAATGAAGCGGCGGCGATGGCTGCGGCTGAGGATCAGGCAGAAAAGCCTGCAGCAGAAGAAGTAAAAGCTGAGACTGCGGAAGTCAAAGCTGAAGAATAGACGATAGCGAAAGGAGGACAACGCCATGTTAATGCCAAAGCGTGTTAAACGCAGAAGGGTCCACAGAGGCAGGATGAAGGGCAAAGCCACAAAAGGCAATAAAGTTACATACGGAGAGTATGGACTTGCAGCTACAGAACCTGGATGGATCACTTCGAATCAGATCGAGGCAGCCAGAATAGCAATGACGAGATCGATAAGAAGAGGCGGAAAGGTATATATCAAGATCTTCCCGCATAAGCCGGTCACAAAGAAGCCTGCTGAAGTACGTATGGGATCCGGAAAAGGTGCTCCTGAGTACTGGGTAGCAGTAGTCAAACCGGGCAGAGTAATGTTTGAAATAGAAGGTATTTCCTATGAACAGGCAAAAGAAGCTATGAGGCTTGCAGCACATAAGCTTCCTATAAAGAGCAAGTTCGTTGAGAAGGAAGCAGAAGGCGGTGAAGCATAGTGGAACTGAAGAAAATGCGTGAAATGTCAGATTCAGAGCTTTATGCTGAACTCGACAAGATGAAGAAAGACTTGTTCAACCTCAGGTTCCAGCACGTTACAGGACAGCTTGAGAACCCGATCCAGATGAGAGATACGAAGAAGGACATAGCAAGAATAAAAACGATTATCAGAGAAAAAGAGCTTGAACAGGCTCAGGGCGAGTAAGGAAGGAGGATGAATTATGGCAGATGAAAGAAACATGAGAAAAACGAGAATCGGCATGGTCACATCGAACAAGATGGATAAGACAGTCACTGTCGAGCTCGAACAGTCCGTAAGACATTCCCTTTACGGAAAGTCAGTAAAGACTGATAAAAAGGTAAAAGCCCATGATGAGAACAATGAGTGCAGCACGGGTGATAAAGTAAGGATCATGGAGACGAGACCTCTTTCAAAAGATAAGAGATGGAGAGTCGTCGACATAGTCGAGAAGGTTAAGTAAGGAGGACCGGAAATGATACAGACAGAATCAAGACTTAAAGTTGCTGACAATTCCGGTGCCAAAGAACTTCTCTGCATCAGTATCCTTGGAGGTACGAGCCGTCGTTACGCGAATATCGGCGACGTGATAGTATGCAGTGTCAAGGACGCTACACCGGGTGGACAGGTCAAAAAAGGCGATGTTGTCAAGGCTGTAGTAGTTAGGACAAAGAAGGGCGCAAGGAGAGTCGACGGCAGTTATGTGAAGTTCGACCAGAATGCGGCAGTAATAATAAAAGACGATAATAATCCGGTAGGAACTCGTATTTTCGGGCCTGTAGCAAGAGAGCTCAGAGACAGGAGTTTCATGAAGATAGTGTCATTGGCACCGGAAGTACTATAGGAGGTCAAGGATGCGAATTAAGAAGAATGATACGGTTGTTGTCCTCGCCGGCAAAGACAAAGGCAAACAGGGTAAGGTCTTAAGATCGATCCCTTCGAAGAACAAGGTCGTTGTCGAAGGCCTGAACATGCAGACAAAGCATCAGAAACAGACGAGAACAGCCACTTCGGAAATCAAACATCAGGAAGGCCCTATCGATGTTTCAAACGTTATGCTCATAGATCCTGATACAAAGGAACCTACAAAAGTAGGATATGAGTTTGACGGAGGGAACAAAGTCAGAGTCTCAAAGAAAACTGGAAAAATATTAGGATAGAAAGGAGGAGATGATAGTGACAGCCAGATTAAAAGAAACATATAATAATGAAACAAAAAAGGCATTGACTGAGCAGTTCAATTACAGCAACGTCATGGAAGTACCAAAGCTCGAGAAGATCACGATCAACATCGGACTCGGCGAAGCCAAAGAGAATCCAAAGCTCATGGAAACCGCTGTAGAAGAGCTGGGCATCATCGCTGGTCAGAGACCTGTAGTTACTAAGGCAAGAAAGTCGATAGCTAACTTCAAGGTAAGACAGGGAATGCCTGTAGGAACTAAAGTCACGCTGAGAGGCGAAAACATGTACGTCTTCGCGGACAAGTTCTTCAATATCGCTCTTCCGAGAGTAAGAGACTTCAAAGGTGTCAGCAAGAACTCATTCGACGGAAGGGGAAACTATTCCCTCGGACTGAAAGAGCAGCTGATATTCCCGGAGATCGAATATGATAAAGTAGATATGGTCAAAGGTATGAACGTAGTATTCACAACGACAGCAAAGACAGATGAGGAAGCCGCGGCGCTTCTTAAAGGTCTGGGCATGCCGTTCGAGAAATAGGGGGAAAAATGGCTAAGACTTCATTAAAAGTTAAACAGAGCAGAAAACCTAAATACTCGACAAGAGCATACACGAGATGCAGGATCTGCGGAAGACCGCATTCGGTACTCAAGAAGTACGGCATCTGCCGTATATGCTTCAGAGAACTTGCTTATAAAGGCGAGATCCCTGGTGTCAAAAAGGCTAGCTGGTAAAAAAGATAATGCAAATCATCCGTTAAGTTGCTGACGCAATACTGGCGGAGGAAGGAGAAATAAAAGTATGACAATGACAGATCCAATAGCGGATATGCTGACAAGAATCAGAAATGCCAATACTGTTAGACATGAAACAGTAGATGTACCTGCTTCAAAGATCAAGAAATCGATCGCGGGTATTCTTACTGATGAAGGCTACATTAAAGGCTTCGATGTAGTCGAGGGAGAAAATCATCAGGGAACGATAAAGATCCAGATGAAATACGGCCCTGAAAATGAAAAAGTTATAAACGGAATAAAGAAGATATCAAAGCCAGGTCTGAAAGTTTACGCAAAAGCTTCAGACGTACCGAGAGTTCTCGGAGGACTCGGCATCGCTATCATCTCCACTTCAAACGGAGTGATCAGCGATAAAGAGGCGAGAAAACTCGGCGTAGGCGGCGAAGTCATCTGTTATGTATGGTAGGAGGTAAAATACAATGTCAAGAATAGGTTTAAAACCTGTTGATCTTCCTGCCGGCGTTGAGGTCAAAGTGGCTGATGGAAATCAGGTAACAGTTAAAGGACCAAAAGGCGAATTACAGGCACAGATCGGCAGCACACTGACTGTTGAGCAGAAGGACGGAGTTCTCACTATTGCGAGACCTACGGACAAGAGATCAGACAGAGAACAGCACGGACTCGCGAGAGCACTCATCCATAACATGGTAGAGGGAGTGACAAACGGCTTCGAGAAGAAGCTCGAACTTCAGGGCGTTGGATACAAAGCTGAGAAGAAGGGCAAAACACTCGTACTGAGCCTTGGATATTCACATCCTGTAGAGCTCGAGGATCCGGAAGAAATAGAAACTGAGACACCTGATCAGACTCATATCGTGATCAAGGGGATCAGCAAAGAAAAAGTTGGAAATTACGCGGCAGTCATCCGTTCGTGGAGAGCTCCGGAGCCATATAAAGGCAAGGGGATCAGATACGAGGGCGAATACGTTCGTCGTAAGGAAGGTAAAGCCGGAGTCAAAGCGGCTGAATAAAGAAAGGAGTAAGTTCAAATGGCTACAAGCAGACAGGACAAACGTGTCAAGAGACATGAAAGAGCAAGAAAAGATTTGTACGGCACTCCTGAGAAACCTCGTCTCTGCGTTTACAGGAGCAACAAGAATATATCAGCTCAGGTCATCGACGATGTAAACGGCAGAACGATCGCATCAGCGTCATCACTCGATAAGGAGCTGAAGGCACAAATCGCGAATGGTGGAAACAAGGAAGCTGCCAAGCAGGTAGGAGAAGCTGTCGCTAAGAGAGCGCTTGAAAAGGGCGTTGAAACTGTCGCGTTCGACAGAGCAGGCTTCTTATATCATGGAAGAGTCAAAGAGTTAGCTGACGGCGCTAGAGAAGCCGGACTGAAATTCTAACAAGGAGGATACAAGGAATGCGTAATACAATAGATGCATCCAAGCTTGATCTTAATGAGACGATCGTAAACATCAGACGTGTCGCCAAGACAGTTAAGGGCGGCAGAAACATGAGATTCAGTGTAACCATAGTTGTTGGAGATCACGAAGGACATGTGGGCGTCGGACTCGGCAAAGCTCAGGAGATCCCTGAGGCCGTAAGAAAAGCTACAGAAGATGCAAAGAAGAATTTAATAAAGGTCCCTATGGTTGGGACAACGATACCGCACAAGATCATTGGTATTTTCGGAGCAGGCAGAGTACTCATCATGCCGGCTGCTGAAGGTACTGGAGTAATCGCGGGTTCATCGGTACGTACTGTACTCGAGTCCGCAGGTATCAAGGACGTTAGAGCTAAGTCTGTCGGTTCAAACAACACCGGCAACATGGCGTATGCTACTTTGGAAGGCCTCAAAGAACTCAAAACTGTTGAAGACGTCAGCAGACTGAGAGGAAAGACAAAGGAAGAGATCTTAGGATAAGGAGGAGCAAATGGCTAAGATGGTAAAAGTCACATTGACAAAAAGCACTATAGGCGCTTCTCCGAAGCAGAAAAAAGTAGTCGAAGCGTTAGGATTAAAAAAGATGCACCAGGCTGTCGAACTGATCGATAATGAGGTCACTCGCGGAGCCGTAAAAAAAGTCGAGCATCTTGTTACTTTAGAAGAGCTATAAAGAATGGAGGTGCTAGAATAATGAAACTGCATGAATTGACAGCAGCGGAAGGTTCCGCCAGAAACCGTAAAAGAAGAGGTCGCGGTCATGCCACAGGTCAGGGAAAGACCGGCGGCAGAGGAATGAACGGCCAGAAGCAGAGAAGCGGTGGCGGCGTAAGACTCGGTTTCGAAGGTGGACAGATGCCTCTTTACAGGAGAATTCCTAAAAGAGGATTCACAAATATATTTGGAACTGAATATACAGAACTCAATGTGTCAGCTCTGAACAGGTTTGACGCCGATACGGTGATCACACCGGAGCTGCTTGAAGAAGAAGGACTTGTTAAACAGGTAAAGGACGGTGTAAAGATTCTCGGACAGGGAACTGTCGATAAGAAATTCACGGTCAAAGCCCAGAAATTCAGCAAGTCGGCAATAGAAAAAATAGAAGCTGCCGGAGGAAAGGCAGAGGTGATTTAGCATGGGGCTGTTAGAAACACTGAAAAAGGCCTGGGCAAGTGCTGACATAAGGAAGAAGATCATCTTCACCTTACTCATGCTTGTCGTATACAGGATCGGGTCAAACATCCCTGTTCCTGGAATCGACCGTACAGTTCTCACTCAGTTATTCAGCGGGAACTACGGGCTATTCGACCTTTTTGACCTGTTCTCAGGCGGATCGTTCAGCAACATGACGATATTCGCACTCGGCATAACCCCATACATTACTGCATCGATCATACTTCAGCTTTTGACGATAGCTATACCAGCACTTGAGAGGCTGTCCAGAGAAGGAACTGAAGGAAGAAAAAAAATCACTCAGATCACCAGATACCTGACGATAGCTCTCGGGCTCGTACAGGCTATCGGTGTTTCTGTAGGTATGTTCAGAAAAGCACTCATATCGACGGATGCTTTCTCGATCACCGTGATAGTACTTGTACTCACGGCCGGGACTGCGCTGCTTATGTGGCTTGGTGAGCAGATAAATGAATACGGTGTAGGAAACGGCATCTCGCTGATCATCTTCGGAGGTATCATAGCGAGACTCCCGAGCGCGATAAGATCGACTTACAGCAGTTATACTCAGGGAACGATTTCGATGATGTCGATAATCCTCTTCCTGATATTCGCAATGGTCGTTATTGTCGGCATAATCGAGGTACAGCAGGGCGAAAGAAGGATCCCTGTGCAGTACGCAAAGAGAGTTGTCGGAAGGAAAATGTACGGCGGACAGTCGACACATATTCCTCTCAAGGTCAACCAGGCGGGCGTTATTCCTGTCATCTTCGCGTTATCACTGCTGCAGTTCCCTCTTACGATCACATATTTCACTTCAGCGACATCAGATTTCTCGATCTGGGTCAACAAGTGGCTGTCACCTACAGGGAACCCTGGAGTATGGATATACGCGGCATTCAATGTCGTACTGATATTCTTCTTCACATATTTCTATACGGCCATCACATTCAACCCGATGGAAGTATCAGAAAACATGAAGCAGAATGGCGGATTCATCCCAGGCATCAGACCGGGAAGAACTACTGTTGAATATCTGAACAAGGTCATGAACAGGATCACATTTGTTGGAGCTATATTCCTGGCGCTCGTGGCAACACTGCCAACGCTCGTCAGCCAGTTCACAGCATTCAATATATATTTTGGAGGAACGTCTCTGCTGATAGCAGTCGGCGTTGCGCTGGATACAATGAAGCAGCTCGAGCAGCAAATGGTAATGAGAAACTACAAAGGATTCCTCAAATAAGGAGGAGAACAAATGAATTTGATTTTACTTGGCCCGCCGGGAGCCGGCAAAGGTACACAGGCGGCGAAGATAATCGAAAAATACGATATTCCTCATATCTCGACAGGGGACATCTTCAGAGACAACATCAAAGAAGGGACCGATCTTGGAAAGAGAGCCAAGGAATATATGGATAAGGGCGAACTTGTGCCGGATAGCCTGGTGATCGAGATCGCTACAGACAGACTTACTAAGGATGACTGCAAAAACGGATTCCTTCTCGACGGATTCCCGAGGACTGTAGATCAGGCGAAAGCACTGGACGAATTCCTCGCGGGACGCGGAGATAAAGTGGATCACGTCCTCGACATCGAAGTGCCGAAAGAGGAACTGATGACGAGGATACTCGGAAGAAGAGTCTGCAGGAAATGCGGAGCGACTTACAACATCCCGAATATGCCTCCTAAAGTTGATGGTATATGCGACGTATGCGGCGGGGAGCTCATGCAGAGAGCGGACGATACGAGAGAAACAGTGGAGAACAGGATCGAAGTTTACGATTCGCAGACAAAGCCTCTGCTGGATTATTATAAGGAAGCCGGAGTCATATCGCGCCTCGATGGTACGACAGGACTTGAAAACGTGTTCGGCGTCATAGTCGGGATCCTGGGTGACTGACAGATGATCATCATCAAGTCAGAACAGGAGATCGAACTCATGCGCGTTTCGGGCAGAGTCACTGCCGGGATACTGAAAGAGCTTAAAGTCTTTATCAGACCTGGTATAACGACGCTCGATATCGACAGACATGTCGAGGCTGTTATACGCGGCCACGGCATGGAGCCG
>CALDNM010000175.1 GCA_937915045.1 uncultured Clostridia bacterium | reverse complement strand
AAAACAAGATACCTTCATTTTTCCATTAGAGAGTTTTTCAAAAATCAAGAATGAGCAAAAACAATGGAAGATCAGCCGTTCCCGGCAGCCATGATTATAGCGGAAGCGCCGCCGAGCGCGGCTGCTCCGGCGGCGTTATTATAGAAGTAGTGCGATCACCTGAGACATTATCACTTGCAAACCATATTTTTTCATTTTGGCAGGGCCAATCTATTGACTATCTGAATTTTCAGATTTATAATAGTAATAGCGGCGCTGATGCATAACGGCATCCCGATGCGATAGCGCCCGGTACAGGCAAAAGAGGTTTTGACCATTTTACAAAGGGGAAGACCATAAAATAAAAGGGAACTAAATCAGGAAAGGCGGTACAAAAATGTTAAAAGCAATTGTTGGAAACAGTACGGCAGCTGATGTAAAGGCTGCTGCTAAAGAAGCGGCAAAGGGGATGAAGGGCGCTGATATGGCGTTCGTATACAGCGGCGAGCAGTATGATCAGACAGAGCTCATCAAAGCGATCAAAACTGAGATGCCGGGAACTCCGCTCATAGGCAACACATCATTCACAGGAGTCATCACGCCGGCGGGATATATTTCAGGCGACAATGGATTCCTCGGGATCATGTCACTGGAAGATACCGCTCTTACAGTTGGCGTAGCGGGTATGCCGATCCAGGACGCGGGCCCTAGAGCGACCGGAAAAATGGTCGCTAAAAAAGCGATGCAGAAAGCGAACAAAACCTGTGCGCCGGCATATTTCTACATGTCAGCGCCATCAGGCACAGAAGAATATTACCTGAAGGGGATCGAAGAAGTCATCGGGAGAGTCCCGTTCTTTGGAGGCTCGGCGGCAGACAACGCGATCGCGGGCAACTGGACCGTTTACACTGACGATTACCAGGAGCCTGACGGCATATCAGTCGCGTTCTTCTATACAGACAAACCATTCGCGAACGAATTCACGGGAGCTTACACCGAGACCGCGAACAGCGGCGTCATCACAAAACTCGACGGAGACCGCACACTTTGCGAGATCGACGGCATGCCGGCACTTAAAAAATACCAGGAATGGACCGGCGCGAGCGACGAAGCAGTCAGCGGCGGGAACCTTCTCGGCACATGCGTGACCGCGCCTCTTGG
>CALDNM010000174.1 GCA_937915045.1 uncultured Clostridia bacterium | reverse complement strand
TGTCCTTCACGACTTTCTGCATATGCCTGTCGCGCGAGAAGAAATACAGCGCCAGAGGCTTAGGCCTCGACTGTACAAAATCTATCGCCTCTTCTATTTTATCAAATGTCATCACAGGCAGCAATGGACCGAATATCTCTTCCTGCATGACCGGCGACTCCGGGTCCACATCGATCATGAGTGTCGGCTCGATGAAACGCTTTTCCGGATCGCGGCCTCCGCCGAGCACTATGTTCTGTCCTTCCATAAGTCCCGTGACTCTTTTATAGTGCTTGTCGTTTACGATGCACGCCATATCGAGATAATCCCCGTCAGGGAAGAATTTGTCCATGACTTTTTCCCACGCGTCCACGAAATCATCCCTCACACTTTCCTGTATCAGGACATAGTCCGGCGCGACGCATGTCTGCCCGGCATTTATGACTTTGCCGAACGCGACCCTCTTCGCCGTGAGATACATGTCTGCCGTTTCGTCGATGATAACGGGGCTCTTGCCGCCGAGCTCAAGGGTCACCGGCGTGAGATGCTTTGACGCGGCTTCCATGACTGTGCGCCCGACATCCACGCTGCCCGTGAAAAAAATGTGGTCGAAATCCTGATCGAAGAGAGTCTTGTTCTCTTCTCTTCCGCCTTCGACTACAGTTATATATTTCTCCGGGAATGTATCTTCTATCATCTCAGCTATCACGTGTGATGTCGCCGGCGTATACGCGGACGGCTTTATCACGGCACAGTTCCCCGCCGCTATCGCTCCGATGAGCGGTTCCATCGTCAGCAGTATCGGATAATTCCACGGGGAAACGATCAGCACTTTGCCGTAAGGCTCCGGCGATATCGTGCATATCGCGGGGAGCTGAGCTATCGTCGGGACAGTATGCCTGTCGCGCATCCAGCCAGCGAGGTGTTTTCTGCAGTAACGCAGTTCTTCGTGAGCAAGTCCTATCTCGGTCATGTACGCCTCGCTCCGCTGCTTGTTCAGATCCCAAAGGAGCGCCGCGAAAATGCGGTCTTCATATTTGTCCATCCCGTTTTCGAGTCGGTCGAGCATGCTTTTTCTGAAAGCGTAAGTACGCGTCATCCCCGATCTGTAAAATTCATTCTGCTTATCTACGAGCTTCTCTATTTCCATATCTTGATCACTGCTCCCTTCTATCCCTGGATATGTCCTTATTTTACTGCCATTAGATGTTCTTAACAAGAAGATAAGCGCATTTTTCCGCACACACATTGTGGTTCATATCCATGCCTGTAGTAAAATCGTAAATTCGCTTCCGGCACGAGATTCTTGATCCGGAAGCGCACCGCTAAAATCATGACTGCCGTGAGCGGAAGATCAAATGAAAATTTCCGATTATCTGCCATTTTCCATTGCTTTTGTACATTCTTGATTTTTGAAAAACTCTCTAATGGACAAATGAAGGTATTTTGAAATCTTCCATTGAA
>CALDNM010000173.1 GCA_937915045.1 uncultured Clostridia bacterium | reverse complement strand
GCCCGACCCCGCAAACCCACTCGATCCAATGGAAGATTTCAAAATACCTTCATTTTTCCATTAGAGAGTTTTTCAAAAAAACAAGAATGAGCAAAAGCTATGGAAGAATGACAGATAATCGAAAAGTCCCACTGGATCAAGGATCAAGCCGTTCCCCGGCAGCCATGATCATAGTAGTGCGCTCCTGCTTCAAAGATCCTATTGCAGGAGCGATCTAAATCAAGGCGGAAGCGCCGCCGAGCGCGGCTGCTCCGGCGGCGTTATTATAGAAGCAGTGCGCTCACGGATCAAAAATCCGCGCCGTGAGCGAATTCATGTCAGCAGTGCGCTCCTGTGTCACGAATCATGAGGCAAGAGCGAATTCATGTCAGCGGAAGCTCACTTGATGTCCGCGTCGAGATAGACCGGGCAGTGGTCGCTTCCCATTACTTCGGTCATGATGCCGGCGCCCTTTAATTTTTTCTCGAGCGATCTCGACGCCAGAAAATAATCGATGCGCCAGCCCGCGTTATTCTGACGTGCCTTGAAACGATAGCTCCACCACGAATAGATCTGCTCCTTGTCCGGATAAAAATACCTGAACGTATCGATGAATCCAGAATCCTGGAGCTCCGTCATCTTGCCGCGCTCCTCATCTGTGAAGCCCGCGTTGCGGCGATTCGACTTCGGATTCTTTATGTCGATCTCCTTGTGCGCGACGTTCATATCGCCGCAGACCACGACCGGCTTTTTCTTCTCGAGGCCCTTCAGATACGCGCGGAAATCGTCCTCCCATTTCATCCGGTAATCAAGCCTCTTCAGCTCACCCTGCGAGTTCGGGACATATACATTCACAAGATAAAAATCATCGTACTCGCAGCAGACGACCCGGCCTTCGTGGTCGTGCTCGTCGATGCCGATGCCGGTAACGACCGAGAGCGGTTTCTTTTTCGATAGCGTGAGCGTGCCGCTGTAACCTTTCTTGTCCGCGCTGCACCAGTACTGTTCGTAACCGTCGAGAGGCACTTCCGCCTGCCCCTCCTGCATCTTAGTTTCCTGCACACAAATCACATCCGGATCCGCTTCCTTCACAAAGTCGAGGAATCCCTTCCCCATGCAGGCGCGCAGCCCGTTCACATTCCACGATATAAGTCTCATATTTTTGATCTCCTGTTTTACATATATTATTGGTCTCCTGCTCTCGACCTATTATTTCTTCTTGATCGCGGCAACATACGAAGCTGCCGATATCGCGGCGACATTTCCTTCGCCGGCTGCTTTCACGTACTGGTAAGGCGTGCCTGTGATGTCGCCGGCCGCGAAAAATCCCGGGATGTTCGTGGCCATTTTTCTGTCGACCTTCACATGGTTCCCGTCAAGCTCGAGCCCGTCGATGATCTTGTCAGGTGCGATGCTGCTCCTGAGTATGAAGACCGCGTCCTCAGAAAGCTCGCGCTCAGCCTCGCCGTTCGCGCCGCCTAAAATGAGCTTCTCCACCTTGCCGTCACCCTCGATGCTCTTCGGCGCGGCGCCTTCGATCACATTCATCGCGTCTCCGTTTGCGAGATCCGGCGTTCCCTTGTACATCGGGATATAATCGACCTCGACGCCTATAGACGCCAGGAAATCCGCTTCCTTTTCCTCACCTTGATCGTACGCGAGGACTGCGGCTTTCTTTCCGCGATAAAGCATTCCGTCACACGTCGCGCAATAACTCACACCGCGTCCAAGAAGATCGTTCTCGCCCGGGATCGGGCGCCCGAAATTCACACCGGTCGCGAGAATTACTGCAGTCGCCTCCGCGACATCGGAGCCTACCGCGATGCTGAAATAATCGCCCATGCTGTAGATGCCTCCGATCTTTGCCTCGTCCCGCGCGATCCCCATCGCGTTGAGATGATCGCTGAAAGCGTCCGCGATCTCCGCGCCGCTCTTCCCGTAAAATCCCGGATAATTATTTATCTGATGCGCCTTGGAGAGCTTCTCGCTCACAGCCATGTTGCCGTAAAGCTTGAGGCTGAGCCCGCGCGCCGTCGCTGTGATCGCCGCCGATATCCCCGCCGGGCCGCTTCCTATGATCGCCACATCCATTCTTTCTGCCATGATATACCTCCGTATCGCTCTGATTCCTGTTTTCTCTAAACTTACTGCATATATTGTACCACAAGGCGCGATTTTCTATCATGCGATCTCTCGAATATGTTTGACTTATGCATACTCGGGAATATAAAATAAGACAGTTGAATAATATCTATAAAGGAGGTATTTATAATGAAATATGAATGTGAAGCTTGCGGATATGTATATGACCCGGCAGTTGGTGATCCTGACAATGGTGTAGATCCGGGAACAGAGTTCGCGGATCTTCCTGAGGACTGGACATGCCCGACATGCGGCCTTGGAAAAGATCAGTTCAAGCCGGCCGAATAAAATCAGGCAAAAATAAAATGAAATGAAATGAGGGCCTCCGAAATGATATGCGCCCAGGAACCTGGATACATATCAAAAAGGCTCTCATTTTTGTTTTTGTTGCTATTTCTCTCGTGTCTTTTTTCCGAGTCTATTCTCCCGCGTTTATTTCTCGTGTCTTTTTTCTGAGTCTATTCTCCCGCGTTTTTTTCTCGTGTCTTTTTTCTGAGTCTATTCTCCCGCGTTTATTTCACTCGGCTCATTTTCCGTCTGGCTGTTTTTCGCCTGGTTCTTTTCCTTCGCCGGGAGGTCGTCATGCTTGCCGGATACCGAGACGCGGAAATGTCCGCCTTCGCGTTTCTGCCTCTTGAAATCCGCTGCTGCTGTGAACAGTACATCGGTCGAAGAGTTGAGCGCTGTCTCGCATGAATCCTGGATGACAGCGATGATGAATCCAACGCCGATGACCTGGGCCGAGATATCGGCTGAGATCCCGAACAGCGAGCACGCCAGCGGGATGAGGAGGAGCGAGCCTCCAGGGACACCCGAAGCGCCGCATGCCGAAAGCGCAGCGAGCACGCAGAGCACGACCGCGAACGGGAAGCTTACTGAGATCCCGAGCGTGTTGCAGGCCGCAAGAGCGAGCACCGTTATAGTGACGGACGCTCCGCCCATGTTGATCGTAGCCCCAAGAGGGATCGAGATCGCGTAAGTATCTCTGTCGAGTCCGAGCGAATCACACAAGCCCATATTCACAGGTATATTCGCCGCCGAACTCCTTGTGAAGAACGCCGTGATACCGCTGTCCTTCAGACATCTGAGAACGAGCGGATACGGATTCTGATGTATCTGCGTAAATACAATGATCGGATTGACGATGAGCGCGTCGATCAGCATCGCGCCGACGAGCAGACAAATAAGCTTGCCGTAACTCGCGAGGACCGTGATGCCGTTCTGCGAGATCGCCGCGAACACGAGGCCCATGACTCCGAGAGGAGCCAGCTTGATGACCCACTTTACTATAGTCGATATCGCGTCGGCAAGATCTCCGATCACGTGCTTCGTCGCCTGATTCGCGAAACGAAGCGCGATCCCAAGAAGAAGCGCCCATACGAGTATGCCGAGATAATTGGCATTCACGAGGGCGTCCACAGGATTCGCTACAAGATTCGTGAGCAGCTGCTGCAATACAGCCGTCAGACTTGACGGAGGCTTGATGTCAGTCGCTTTGTCGCCGAGGACAAGATTCACTTTGAACGCGAAGCTGACCGCGGCCGCGATCACGCCCGCCATAAATGTGCCGATCAGATAAAGACAAATGATGTTCTTCATATTCGTCTTCTGTCCTGCTTCATGATGGCATATCGCGCTCATGATCAGGAAGAGAACGAGTATCGGCGCTACCGATTTCAGAGCAGTCACGAACATAGTGCCGAAGATCGAGATCCACGTCGCCTTTGGGACTACCAGACCCAGGACGATGCCGACCGCGAGACCGCACACTATCTGTTCGATGAGGCTCAGTTTGTTCCATGTTTTCCAAACACTTTTCATAAAACTACCTCTTCAATAAATAATATAATAATATAAGTTCCAATAAAAAGGTCCTGTGACGAATGTCTCAGGACCTTGATCTTCGCAAATTTATCTCTTGCTGAACTGTGAAGCTCTACGGGCTTTCTTGAGTCCGTACTTCTTTCTTTCTTTCATTCTTGGGTCTCTTGTCAGGAATCCTGCCGCTTTCAGAGGAGCTCTGAAAGTCTCGGAATCAGCCTGGCACAGCGCCCTTGAAATGC
>CALDNM010000172.1 GCA_937915045.1 uncultured Clostridia bacterium | reverse complement strand
TCTGGGGATACGATTTCTTCGGCGACGACCGGACTATAGACACACACATCAAGAACCTGCGCAACAGCCTGGGCCCTTACAGGGATTATATCGTCACTCTCAGGGGCGTGGGTTACAAATTCGAAGTATAGAGGCATAGATAAGATGAAGCTGAGATTTAATTTCCGAAGCATAAAATTCCGCGTATGGATATATTTCCTGCTTTTTGCGGCTATAATCCTCGCGGTCATGTGGTTTCTGCAGGTGTTTTTCCTCAATAATTACTATGAGGATATGAAGATAAAAGAAACGGAAAATACAGCTTCCGTTATCACTTCCAAATACAACAGCGGAAACAACAAAGCCTTTATAGCGGAGATGAAGGAAGTCGCCGAGACTGACGACATGTATATAAGCATCGAGCAGAACGGAGCCAGGATCTATCCGGGCACCGCTCCGGATACCACGTATCAGGGATATATCGATACGGCGGAGACACTGCTCACACAGTCGACATACAAATCTGTTTCGAAGTCGGTCAATAACGCGAGCACAAACAGAAACACTCTGATATACGCGACATATCTCGATAAGAATCAGAACACTATCATGTGTATGATAGCGCCGCTTTATCCTGTATCGTCTACGATCCAGATAATACAGCACCAGCTGATCTATATCATGATCATCTCTCTGGCGCTGGCATTCATCCTGTCTGTATATCTTTCGTCCAGGATCTCAAAGCCTATCACCGATATAACAAGATCGGCCAGAAAGCTGGCCGACGGACAGTATGGCACGACATTCCACGCGGACGGGCAGTACAGTGAGATCCAGAACCTCGCCGATACGCTCAACAAGACTTCATATGAACTTGAGAAAGCGTCGATCCTTCAAAAGGATCTCATGGCAAACGTCTCTCACGATCTGAGGACACCGCTGACTATGATACAGTCTTATGCCGAAATGATACGCGACTTGTCTGGAGACGATCCGGAAAAACGTGAAAAACATCTTCAGGTCATAATAGAAGAGTCTGAAAGGCTGAACACACTTGTCACAGATGTGCTCGAACTGTCGCGTATGCAGACTGGCACGATGCAGATAAATATTATGCCTTTCGATCTTAGAAACACACTCGATCAGCTCGTCACTCCTTATCATGTGCTCGAGATGCAGCAGGGGTATAATATCCAGCTTTCCTGCGCGGAAAGCATTTACGTCTCCGGAGACGAGGAGCGTATAAAGCAGGTCATTTCCAATCTGCTTACGAACGCGGTGAAATACTGCGGGCAGGACAAGACTGTCATCATAAATGTGAAGCTCTGGGGAAGTGTAGTACATTTAGAAGTCATAGATCACGGCATGGGGATCAAGCCGGAAGAACTTCCATACGTATGGGAGCGTTACTACAAATCGAGCAGCCATCACGTACGCTCGACATCCGGCAGCGGTCTCGGCCTTTCGATCGTAAAAGAAATACTGCAGCTCCACGGTTCGAAATTCGGCGTGGAGAGCAAGGTGGGCAAAGGCACTACTTTCTGGTTCGAACTTCCGAAAACAGAACCACCTAAACCTGAGGTGAAAAACGCGTAACAAATGTAAGGCCGTTATTTCTGATAGGCCTCGATCGCTTCGTTTATATTTCTTACGCCCATAAGACTCACTCCGGACTCGGTGCCGCTGATAGCCCCCGCGGCTTTCAGGTCTCCGAGTTTTTTTGCCTGGCTGCGCGGAAGGATCACTCTTTTGAATCCCATCCTGGCAGCCTCTTTTATTATACGCTCAGCGTACTGTATGCGGCGCAGGTCGCCCGTGAGTCCTATCTCTCCAAGAGCGAGTGTGTCTTTTCTGCAGCTCACTCCTCTGAATGTCGAATGGATCGCAAGCGCTACAGCAAGATCTGTCGATGTCCCTTCCGGTCTGAATCCGCCTACGACATTCACGTACACGTCCTGCTCCGCAAGTGACAGACCCGCCTGTCTCTCAAGCACAGCTAGTATCATATTGAGTCTCCTCGCGTCGAAACCTATCGCGGTACGTCTCGCGAATCCCACGCCTGATGGCGCGGACAGTGCCTGCACCTCAAGTAGCAGCGGCCTCGTACCTTCGTAGACAGCGGTCACCATGGAGCCCTCCGCTCCGTCTTCCATATCTTCAAGGAATCTCTTCGAGATATCTTTTATCTCGGACAGTCCGTGTTCTCCCATTTCAAAAGCGCCGATCTCCGACGTCGTCCCGAACCTGTTCTTGAACGATCTGAGGATCCTGAGATCCTGATTGCGCTCACCGACGAAATTGAGAACACAGTCCACGAGATGCTCCACAGTCTTAGGCCCCGCGAGTTCCCCGGCCTTCGTGACATGCGCCACTATGAAGATCGGGATGTTCTTCACCTTGCCCAGCCTCATGAACTCATTGCCGCACTCCCTGACCTGTGACACGCTGCCCGGAGCTGAATCTATCTCCTGCGTGTACATAGTCTGTATCGAATCTATTATAAGCAGTACCGGTTTTACTTCTTCGGTCACCGCCGCGATGTTTTCGAGATTCGTCTCGCCGAGAGAATAAAAATTCTCGTTCATGTCCGGGCATATCCTGTCCGCTCTCAGCTTTATCTGCTCTTCGGATTCTTCTCCTGATACGTACAGCACCTTGCCGTACTTCTTCGCTATGTTCGAAGCCGCCTGCATTATTATCGTTGATTTTCCTATCCCCGGCTCGCCTGAAATGAGCGTGAGAGAGCCTCTGACTATACCGCCGCCCAGAACTCTGTCGAACTCTCCTATACCGGTGCTGATCCTGTGCTTCTCTCCGCCGGTCTCGATGTCCATGAGTTTGTTTGCCTTCGCGTGCCTGCCCGGCGCCGCGGCCGACCTGCGCCTCCTGTCATTCTCATCAGTGTCCTGCGCCTTCATTTCTGTCATCGTGTTCCATTCTCCGCAGAACGGACACTGCCCCGACCACTTGGCGCTCTCGCCGCCGCATTCGGTGCACATATATACTGTCTTCGCTTTCTTAGCCATATCTTACCTTTCGAATTTTTTCACTGTAAAAAGATATTCGTTCACATATTTATTCCTGCCGCTGAGATTCCTGCTTCCCCGGAAAGTGTTGTACTTGATTTTTCTGCATCTCGTTTCACCGTATCGTGACAGCATTTCCTCCATCTCATCGAACGAAATGAATCCCTCCGAATTATATGAAATGATCAAATACTTCGCGAGCGCTTTTTCTATCAGATCCTCAAAAACTTCATGCGCCATCCTGCTGCTGTTGTAAGATGATCTCGTCCAGTCATACGGGATCCCCGAGAC
Source organism: uncultured Clostridia bacterium (assembly GCA_937915045.1). Taxonomy (GTDB): domain Bacteria; phylum Bacillota; class Clostridia; order Peptostreptococcales; family Anaerovoracaceae; genus JALCRY01. The sequence continues at coordinate 6,503 of CALDNM010000172.1, read as the reverse complement.
TCTGCTCACCTTCTCCGGCATTTTATTATCGGCTATGACGTTAAGCATAAAGTAATTCGACCCGTAAGGATGCTGGTTGTACGGAGGGTCGATATATATCAGATCGAGCATCCCTTCTTCCTCCGCCAGCTTTACGGCCAGAGTATTCGCGTCCTCGCCGAATATCTTCACGTCGCATTCCGAATCGCCGAGAACAGGTTTTTTCAACTCGATCTTTCCAAGTATCCTGCTCAGCGCGTTCTCCCCCTCGCCGCCGAATTTGCCGACACCGGTTTCCGGATCCTTATAGAACCCCTTGAACACTCCGCTGGTATTCACATGTACCGACGCTTCATAAAGAAGAGGCGCGAGGTAGAATTTTCTCATGTCCTCAGGCACCTCATCGATCGCGGCGCGATAACTGTCTATGATCTCCGCGTTCTCCGATGTGTAGAACGCCCTTTCACCTTCTTTGATATCGTCATCGTTCTTCGGCGAATAATTCTTCGTAACAGGTCCCCGCGTGTCCATACAGCCCGCGGCCTCATCCACCACGCGCCTGTATTTTGCGTACGCTTCATCATCAAAATCCGACTTATTGGTCAAATAGCACTCATTGATTATCTGGCTGTAATGCTCGATGTCGTTCACTATGAGCTCGCTCGAGTGTGATTTGAGGAGTCGCGAAACGATGCCGGATCCGGAAAATAGATCGGCGCACCTCATGCGTCCGCCGCCTAAGCTTTCCCGCACTTCGGTCACGCGCTCAACGATATCTTCCAGAAGTCCGCGCTTATTGCCTATATACGTTATGATCTGTTCACTCAGATAAGCTTCGTCGCTGCTGCTCATTATTCGTGTCCTCTCGCCCCTTGTTTTCAATGCCATCATTATAACATAAAACTCCCGGAGTTTTCCCCCGGGAGTGTTCAGTCATTTCTTACATCATTTCAGGACATAGACAACTGGGTGTCTGACGCCCCATCTATTGCACGCGCTTTCACTATTCTGATAAAGATCGACGGTCCTTCCATGGATATTCCCGCCGGTATCGCAAGCCTGCGCGATGCCGTAGCCCTGCACGTACACCCATGTACCGAGCTTGATGACGTGCGGATCCACCGCTATACGTCCGACCTTCGCGCACTTGCCCGAAGCTGTCGTCCCGCCGCCGGTATATGAATAAGCCTTGACTCTGAATTTTTTCTTGTATCTGAGGCTGTTCTTCACTTTGACCGATGAAGAAGACTCGCTCTTCACCGTGACACCATCCGTCTTCGCGTAAGCCTTTACTGTATAGTAATACGTCCTGCCGACTTTCACCGACTTATATTTGTCTTTATAACTTTTTGTACGGCTTCCCGTTGTTTTTATCTTTTTGAATCCCGAGGACGCTTTTGTCGATCTGTATATGATGTAGCCATCCGCTCCATCCGCAAGTGTCCAGGACACTTTTACAGAGCCTCTGCCTGTCGCTTTTGCTGTCACGTTCTCCGCAGTACTAAGAGCGCTCGCGCTCTGAGGCTCCGACGACCCTGTCGTCGTTGTCTCTTCTGCATAGACGCTCACCGGCGCCATAGATATCATTACTGTCAAAGCCATGATCAAGACTATGATCTTCTTACTCATAAAATAAATCTCCTGTTTTCTCAACACGAGTAATTTTACAGGAGATATATGTTCGTTATGTGATGTTTATCCTTGTTTTTGTGTGAATTAGTGGGAGCCCCGGTCAAAATGAGACCATTTTAGCCCTTATTATGTGGGAATCGCGCTTTTTGCTCCGCGCTTCTACGCCTCTTTATTTTTGAAAACATTCGCGCTCAGAATGATCGAAAGCACATTCATCAGGATCATTGTTCCTATGAGCGCCATGAACATATTCATATGGATCGCGCTGAAGCTGAGGAGAAAATTCACAGCTGCTTTCTGCTTGAAGGCTATAATCAGGATAAGCCCGAGCGTTATCACTATAGCTATCAGACCGCCCTTGTTCGAATCGACCATATACATGATCGGAAGGATGATAGAAATGTATATCGCCGCCATAGCCATCAGCGGCACGAAGTCGGTGAGCAGCACCACGACCGGCGCGTTTTCAGACAGGAATATATTTTCAAGCGTGCAAAGGACATATGTGAGCACGATCATAGAATAGCCCAGCATATATTTGCTTCCCACTATCGTCAGAGCCGACTGAGGCAGCGCGATCTTCGCGTAGCTGTCCCACTTGCAGTTCCTGTCATAGTTCATCGTCGTTATCGGGATCATAACCGAAAACAACATGGCGAACGCCTTGTTTGTCAAACCCGGGATGAGAGCGAATATTATTATGAAAATGAAATACAGTTTCCCGGAATCCACTATAGTTCTGTAATCTTTGTGCATGAGTCCAGTCATTATTTCTTTCCCTTCTTCTTTTTGAGATTTCTGTTTTTCATATTTCCCTTGGCCGAATGTCTTGCCTTCTTATTGATATACAGCATGATCTCATCGAGATCGACACTCTTGTCTATGGAAGCGTACTGCTCCATGAGGTTGTCTTTCAGATCGAAAAACTCAAGATTCCCTTCACGCATAAACGCGAAATAATCGCATAACCCCTCGAAATCACCAAGCACGCGCGATGAAATAAAGAGCGATCCGCCATCATCATAAACGAACGCCTTGAGCGCCTTTACTATACTTTTTATAGAAGAACCGTCGAGATCCGTAAGTATATCATCTATGATCAGCAGTTTTGTCCCATGCGACATCGCCACGGCGAGATTGAGTTTGACGCGTTCAGGTTTTTCCATCTTTTTGATCTTGCGGAGTTTTTCCACGCCGAGCATATCGAGCATGTACGAGTAACGGTTCGGGCTCCATTCGGAATACAGTCCTTTCATCGTCGTTTCGACATCCATCGCGTTCATATAACCCGGGAAAAACGCCTCTTCGAGCGCGAGCCCCGTTATATTTCTTATCTTCCTGCGATCTTTGACGCTGTCATATCCGAAAACGCTTATCTCTCCGCTGTCCGGATGGATAACATCCATTATCATTTTTACCAAAGAACTTTTGCCTGCCCCGATATCTCCGGCCAGGCCTACCACGCACTTAGCGGGCAGTTCTATATCGATATCTTTGATCTCAAAATCGTCCCATTTTTTGCAGACATCTTTTATTATAAGAGCTTCAGCCATCTGTTCATCTCCATGCTTCAAATCAACATTTACTTGAAAAAGATTATACACTAAAACGTATAAAAGCACAAAAATACTGCGTCTCTGACATAGAAGTGATATAATATTTCTGTTTTACATTATTTGTTTATTTGAAAGGGGTAATATTTTGTGGAAGAGAAAAGAGCTTAAATCCTCTGCCAGGTCAAACCTCAAAAAGAGATACTGGCTCATCGTTCTCATATGCTTTCTGATGGCGTATCTGTGCGGTGAATACGGACTGACCACGACTCTGTCCAAGTCTTACACTGATTCTCTCGACAACGCGTCGGCGGGTACGACACAGACAACATCGCAGAGGACACTGAATACCGATGATCTTGGCGTAATAGGAGTCTTTATCGATAACACCGAAGCCGGTCACGCGCTCAAAAAAAGCTATGAGCATCCGACAAAGGGTGTACTGACAGGAATGCTTCATTCAACGCAGAACCGTGTTCCTGCCATCACCAATATCTACAGAGCGGTCAGCAAATTCATCGGCGGGGATCTCGCCTCGGCGTTTGTCGCTCTCGGCGCTGTCCTTTTGTACATAGCCTGCGCGCTGTTCATAAAAAATATACTTATCGTCGGTGAGCGGCGATGGTTCCTTGAAAACCGACTGTATGACGATACCAGCATCACGAGGATCGGTTTTGTTTACAGAGACAGATGTGTACCTCATGTCGCGTTAGTTATGTTTGTCATGAACGTCAAACTTTTTCTCTGGTTCCTTACGATAATCGGAGGTGTCATCAAATATTTCGAATACAAACTCATCCCTTATATCCTCGCGGAAAATCCTGACACCCCTACGAAGGATATCTTCAAACTGGCACGCGCTATGATGAAGGGCTACAAATGGAAGCTTTTCGTACTGTATCTTTCTTTCTGGTACTGGATGATACTGTCCACCGCTTCCGCGGGCCTGCTGAGGCTGTTCTTCCTCAACGGATACACGAGAGGAACAGAAGCGGAATTCTTTGTGCGTGTAAGGCACGAAGCTATCGCGAACCAGCTGCCATGCGCGGAGTACTTCCATGACGCGACGCTATATGTATCGCCTGATCCTGAACTCACAATGTATCCGGGCGTAGTAAGAAAAGATCTGAAAACCCCGATCACTATAGATTATGACAGAAAATACTCGATCATAAATATCGTGCTCATGTTCTTCATGTTCTCGATATTCGGCTGGTGCTGGGAAGTGTCACTGCATCTTATACAGCACGGCGTTTTCGTGAACAGAGGTACGATGTACGGCCCGTGGCTGCCTATATACGGCACGGGCGGCATGCTTGTTCTTCTGCTTCTAAAGAGATTCAGGAAAAATCCTCCGCTTACGTTCCTGCTCACGATGGTAGTATGCGGGACTGTCGAATATCTGACAAGTTACTTCCTTGAAGTAATTAACGGACAGAGATGGTGGGACTACAGCGGTTACTTCCTCAATATCAACGGGCGTATATGTCTTGAAGGACTGCTGGTCTTCGCTATAGGAGGTACGATCTTCATTTATCTGTTAGCGCCTCTGAATGACCAGTACCTGAATAAAATACCGATAAAGATACGTACCACCATCGCGGCTGTACTTATCGCCGCTTTTGGAGTCGACGCGACTTATTCGCACTTTGTCCCGAACTCCGGAAAGGGTATCACAGACTACGGCTCAATACTTGATTACAAGATCGGAGGCAGCGGATCCGCGCACAGCATTGTGACGGCGAGCTCCGCTCATATACCGCGGCTGAACTGATCCGGCAGGATCACAAGGTCCTGATAATAAAGACACTGAAAAGAGGCTTCTGCGTCGATCTCATCAGATCCGGCGCATCGCCTCTTTTATATTACCCGGATCAGTACAACGTTCGATCATCCGAAAACTTCATTTATGTCCGCGACGATACCCCCGTCGATGAATCCGCCCTTCACCATATCATTCATGACCGCCATACCCTCTTCATGAGTCATCGGCTTTCTGTACGGCCTGTCTTCTGTGAGCGCCTGATATATATCGATGCAGCCCATGAGTCTTTCATTGAAGCCAAGATCGGCAGATGTCTTCTCGAACGGATATCCGCTGCCATTTAGTTTCTCGTGATGCAGCGAAGACCATGGTGTGATCTCCTCAAAGCCGCGGACTCTGCTCATGAGTTTGTAAGTGTACCAGGCGTGATTCTTTATGTGCCTGAACTCGGCAGTCGTCAGCTTGTCCGGCTTTTCAAGTATATCGCTGTCGATGAACATCTTGCCTATATCGTGCAGAGCCCCCGCGAGATACAGTTTGGCTGCCGTGTCTTCATCAAAGCCATAATGCCTTCCCATTATTTCTACCTTCTCCGCGATCCCTATCGAATGCGTCATCGTGAACTCGGATTTATAGTCGACGATCTCGGCAAAAAGTGCCGCGATCTTTCTCATTTCTTCATTCGAGTAATCTCTTTCATAATTTGATATCTTCTCTTTGAGTATGATGTCGATATTCTCATCGCTTATCTCATACAGCACTCTCTCATCGACGAGATCGAGGAACGCGTCGCTCACGTCCGCGCTGTACAGTCCTTTCCTGTTTTCTCTTATCCATCTGACCGCGTCTTTGTAACGCATCGGATCAATATCACCAAGCCCGAACTTAGTATCAAGATTATCAGCGATATGGATGATCCTCGCCGACAGCGGGACTTCGTCCCACCTTTTGCCCATCGGTCCTGTTCCGTCAGCATTCTCATGGTGATACAGTATCGCCCCCGACACATCGGTCTTCAGCGGAAGCAAGTGGATATTCTTTTCCCCCATGCGGCAGTGCTTGCCAAGGTCCATCCTTTCGACATCAGGGATCCCATTCTTATCATAGAGGTGGAGTCCCTCGTCCTCGGCCTCCTGCAGATACTCAGACAGCGCGCTGTCATGCAGTATCGCGCACCCTATCAGATCCAGAAGGTTATCCTCGTCGAAGCCCATGCTCTTCCCGAGATGATATGTAAGATAAGCCACACGCTTTCCATGATTGTTCTTGGCACCCGTAACTTCCTGGTCCACACAATCTACAGCGGCGGAAAAAGAAAACAGCATATCATAATAATTGATTATCATAGAATTACCTCCCCAAATATCCCCGTAAAATAAAGTCTTTCTTATGAACAATATATTACACTAAAAAAGCCGCTCCGTAAACCATTTCAGATCCGCGGAGCAGCCATTCCTCATATTTTTTTACTTCGACGCAGCCATGAACTGTTTGATGTTTGACACATTCGTGTATTTGCGTGCGCCGGCTTCGCCCGGTACGACCAGAGTAGGGGCCTGCATGATCCCATACTC
>CALDNM010000171.1 GCA_937915045.1 uncultured Clostridia bacterium | reverse complement strand
GTTAACACGCGCTTCACAGCGTGTCAATTTATTTTTGGACTCGGGTCATGAGCGGAGCTGTCAGTCTTCCGCCGCCAGATGATCGATCGCCTGAGCGAAGATCTTCGTCATCATAAGGAGCGAGTCCCTTCTCATGTACTCATCGGTCTGGTGACAGACTGCCGTTTCGCCCGGGAAAAGCGGACCGAACGCGACAATATTTTTGAACGCGCGCGCGTATGTGCCGCCGCCTATCACGAGAGGCCTGCTCTCGGTATCGCCCGTTTCTTCAGCATATACACTCATCAGAGTTTTGATGAGCGGATCGTCCTCCGCGAAGATTATCGGCTCAAGATGTGACTGCTTGACGATGCCCATGTCATATTTTTCGAGCACCGGCATAATGCCCTCATAAATGTCTTCGTCCGTCTTCGTGACGGGGTAACGTACATTGATCGTGAGTTTCAGCTCTTTCATGTCCATCGCGATCATTCCCGCGTTCACGATAGTCGCGCCCGAATCTTCATCCTCGAACCTGCATCCGAGCGACGCGCCGTCGAGCTCATTTCCGATATATGTATTGTAAAACTCGACCACATCAGCCGCGTCATCATTTACGAATTCCAGTGTGCCCAGGAACGACATCAATATGCTTATAGCGTTCACGCCCTCTTCAGGTGTCGCGCCGTGAGCTGTGACTCCCTCCGTCGTGATCTCGAGACTCTTGCCCGCGGGCTTCGTGAATATCCTGGCTTCGCCGCCTTCTCTCATCTCAGCGGCCTTCTCCTTCACGGCGTCATACGCGCCCGGATCTTTCGAATAGACCACCGCGCGCGCCGCGTCAGGCACCATGTTGTGCGCCCTTCCGCCCGTCACCTTCCGAAGCTCGAGTCCTTCATTCGCAGAAGGCGCGAACTTCTTCGCGATATCAAAAGAGAGCGTGCCCTTCTCCGCCCTTATAGCCGGGAAGTTCGCGTCCGGAGTCCAGCCCGTGTCAGGCTCCTTCACGCGCTCATTGTAATATTCCATGCCGCTCCAGCCGGTCTCTTCATCGAGCCCGAGGATCAGCCTTACTTTCTTCGAAGGATCATACCCAAGATCCGTAAGAGCCTTCATCGCGAAAAGCCCCGCGATCGCGCCGGCCTTATCGTCCGACGTCCCGCGCCCGTAGATCTTTCCATCCTCTTCCTCGCAGCTAAGAGGTTCGTGCTTCCAGCCGTCACCGAGAGGGACAGTATCGAGATGCGCGATGATCCCGACGACCTCGTCGCTCGTGCCTGTCACTGTACCCGACTCATCGCGGAGCAGCCCTCCGCATTCCACGTGGCCGCCGTAATTATCTATATTCTCAGTCTCGTACCCGAACTCGCTGCCCTTATCCAGCACATACTCGAACGCTTCCTGCACGCCCCTGCCGAATGGCATGTCCCCGTCCGCCGGAGTGCCGACGCTGTTTATCCCGACCAGCTCCGCGAAAGAACGCAGCTCCTCATCGAAATTTTCCTCTACCTTTTTATTGATATCCTCACGTCTTGCCATTGCCGTTACTTCTCCTTGATCCCCAGTCTGCTGTAAATATCCTTCTTTGCCTTCGCCGCAGTGGCCTGGTCACCCGATGCCTTTATCGCGGAATTGTTCTTGTAATCCCCGTTCAGCGGCACGATGCGATACTTGGTCTTCCCGCCATCGTAAAACTTATCGAGCCAGTAAGGTATGACGCTCGTCTTCAGGCTCGTCATCTTTTTCTTGTCCTTGTCGTACTTGATCTTGACCTGCACGATCACACCTTCCTCAGTCTTGACACCCTCGTTGAGGATCTCGCTGCGCTGATTCGAAAGCAGATTCCCGATCGCGTAATACACAGGGATCTTCTCCCCGTCCTTGTTCTTGACCGTCTCATATTTCTGTATGCAGTGCGGATGCGAACCGATGATCGCGTCCACCGTAGAATACTTCGCTATCTTGCGCGCGAAATTTTTCTGCGTTTTGTTCACCTGATTATACTCATCGCCCCAGTGGCAGAACATGATGACGACTTTCGCGCCGGCTTTTCTCGCCTTTGTCTCGACCGCCGCCATTTCCTTCGCGTCACTCGTCCTGTAGGTAAAGTAATTCACGTGGCTTTTTTCGCTGCCCATAGGTATGTCGTTCAACCCGACATTATCGCCGCTCCCTGTCGCGTACGAATATGGGATTATCGCGACCTTTACGCCTTTGACAGTGAACATGGTGTACCGTTCATCATCCGTGGACAGTCTCGTCCCGCCGGTCTTGAGCCCGGCCTTTTTGAGTTTTTTGAGCGTCTTTCTCATCCCGCTGTAACCGTAGTCGAAGGAATGATTGCTTGCTGTCATGAGCATATCGAAACCCACAGACTTCATCGAAGTCGCGAGAGATGACGGGCAGCAGAAAGTCGGATATCCGGTGTAAGGCTTCCCGTTGAAAACTGATTCAAGGTCGCACACCGCGACATCCGCGCTGTTTATGTATTTTTTCACATATTTAAAATCAGGAGTGAAGTCATAAGTGTCACCGCTCTTCGCGGCATCCACGACTGCCGAGTGCATGACAAGATCGCCGGCAAAAGTCACATTTATGCTGGTGACACCTGAATCAGAAGTATTCTTGTCCGCGGTACTGCTCCCGCTCGTCATACGGATCGCTCCGACGACTAAGACGGCAAGCATGACCGCTATCATCAGGAGCAGGAAAAGCCTTGGCTTGAATCGGTATTTGCCGCGTTTCCGCTCCTCGTTACTGCGTGACAACTGTTAGTCTACTGCCTCGACACCCTTGATTTCCGGGTTTCCGTCCATGAGCACGCGCTCTACGACGCCCGAGATAGTCATTCTCGCGCCCGGGCAGCCCGCGCAGTGACCCTGCAGTCTGACCTGAACGATACCTTCGTCCGTAGTTCCTACATATTCTATGTCCCCGCCGTCTCTCTGCAGGAATGGCCTGATCTGTTCGAGGCCTTCTAAAATTTTATCTTCCGCCATTTTATTTCTCCTTGTTTCTTTTTTGGTTGAGGGATTTATACACCTAAAACCAATGTTTCAAACTTTTTTATGACCGATTCAATCTTCTTTTTCATACCGGCTAATTATAGAACATTTTTTTGATTAAGTCCATTATTTGGTGGTATAATCGAATCACAAAGTTATGATACTAAAACGTATTTCAGAGATGGAATATTCACACTAAAATTCAATGGAGGTAATAATTATGAAATGGACTTGTTCAGTATGCGGTTATACTTATGAAGGCGACAACCCGCCGGAGAAATGCCCACAGTGCGGAGCTCCTGCGGAGAAGTTCGTAAAGGCGGCTGAAGGTGAGATGGAATATGTTGCTGAGCATACAGTCGGCATCGTAGACGGAGTAGATCCTGAGATCGTTCAGGGACTCAGAGATAATTTCAATGGCGAGTGCACAGAAGTCGGTATGTACCTGGCTATGTCCAGAGTAGCTTTCAGAGAGGGCTATCCTGAGATCGGTATGTACTGGAGACAGGCAGCTTTCGAAGAGGCTGACCACGCTTCAAGATTTGCTGAGATGCTCGGCGAAGTTGTCACAGATTCCACAAAGAAGAACCTCGAGATGAGAGTTGAAGCTGAGTGCGGCGCCTGCAAGGGCAAGACAGACATTGCTAAGATGGCTAAGCAGCAGAACCTCGACGCTATCCACGATACAGTTCACGAGATGGCTCGCGACGAAGCCAGACACGGAAGAGCATTCCAGGGCTTCCTCGACAGGTATTTCAAATAAAAATCAAGATCCACAAATCAAGGATAATGCGAAAACAGCTCCGCGGAACGCGGGGCTGTTTTTTTCGTCTCAAATCATTTCTGAAGTACTCGCGATGCTACTTCTCCGACACCGGGATCTGCAGCTCGGTGACATATTTGCTCGCGTCGTTCGTGATGCCGGAGTCGATGATCGATATCTCTACAGAACCGGCCGCTATCGACAGATCGTTTTCGGCCGCGTACTTCAGCATCTTGCGGTAATATTTCCTCGCCGTATCGTGGCTCCCGTTGAAACGCATAGTCAGGTATTCTCCGCCCGGTATGTGACTGCGCGTCCCCTCGCATGGATCCGCCGGATCGAGCATGATGAAGATCTTGCTGTACTTGTCGAATTTCCCGGCCTCAAGGTCTTCCTTCGATACGGACACACCGATCTTGCCCTGGAACACCACCGCTTCACGCATGCTTTCATCTCTGAAGATATTCACTCCCGACTCTATATCATCTGAAGTCTGTATCTCTCCCCTGACGATCACGGTATCCCTGTCCGGGAATGTCCTTCGTACTATCTTGCCGAACGGCTTCCCCGCCGCGCTCTTTAGCTGCGCCAGACGGTTCGATATCTTGTTCTCGATCTTTGTCAGTTCATCTTTTTTCCTGCGTATCTCAGCTTCCTGTTCTTCCATTATCGCTGCCATCTCGCTGATGTCCGAGTTCTCGAAAAAGCGCCTGATCTGCGAGATCGAAATATCGAGGGCGCGCAGATATTTGATAGTGTCCACGCGCTCGAACTGATCCGAGCTATAATATCTATAACCCGAATTCTCATCCACCTTCGCCGGTTCAAGGAGCCCGATATCGTCATAATATCTAAGCGTCCTTACATTTAAATTGAATATCTTCGACATGTCGCCGATCGAAAAATACTCTTTCATATTATCATTTCCTTCATATCTTCCGCGAACGAGACGTGTCCCTCTATCGTCGAAAGAAGTTCCTCGCGCGTCACGCCGGGGTACATCGCCTTTATCACAAAACCCTCATCATCGAAACCGACTATGCACTTCTCCGTTACTACAGTATCCACGCAGTGCACCGCGGTCAGCGGAAGTGTGCATTTCGAAAGAAGCTTCGGGCTGCCGCCACGCGTCTGATGCTCCATCGCGATGATCGCGCGCTTCGCTCCGGAAAGGATGTCCATCGCGCCGCCCATACCGTTCTCACGTTTCCCCGGTATCAGCCAGTTCGCGAGATCAGCGTGCTGATCGACCTGCAGCGCGCCAAGTACCGTCGCGTCGAGATGACCGCCGCGCGCGATCGCGAACGATGTCGCGAGGCCAAAGCAGCATGAGCCCTCGTCGAGCGTTATGAAGTAACTCCCCGCGTTCACGAGATCTTTATGCCCCGTTTTATAGTCCGATCTGTATCCGGAATGCGCGTCTTCCCACGCCAGGAATTTTTCCGGCGAGTCGCACATATCGTTCGGGATCTGACGGCTCGCGCCGATCGTCCCGTTCTCTCCGTGGAACATAAGATGCACCGACGGGTCCACATAATTCCCGACCATCGTCGGCATCCCGACACCGAGGTTGACGAGCTCGCCGTCACGCAGCATCGGCGCGATATTTTTCGCGATTATTTCTCTTACTTTCATATTTCCCATTAGAGCACAGCCCCCTTTCCTTCTACTATATAGTTGACGAAAATGCCCGGCAGCTGCACTTCATCCGGTCCGATCTCGCCAGGCTGTACGAGTTCTTCGACTTCGAGTATAGTAACGTCCGCCGCTGTTGCCATTGTGTCGTTGAAGTTCCTTGCTGTGTATCTGAACACGGCATTTCCCAGCGTGTCCGCCTTGTAGGCTTTCACGAGCGCCACATCCGCGCGCAGTGGTTTTTCGAAGAGGTATTCTTCGCCGTCGATGATCTTCGTTTCTTTTCCCTCTGCTACGAGTGTGCCGACTCCGGTCTTCGTATAGAATCCGCCAAGGCCGTAACCTCCGCATCTGATCCTTTCGATCAGTGTGCCGAGCGGCACGAATGTCAGATCGAGTTCACCGCTGGCCGCCATCTCCGCGGCTTCCGGATTCACACCTGTGAAGGCGAGCGTCGCTTTTTCGATCTGGTGATTGCCAACGAGTTTCGCTGTCCCCTGACGGAAACCACGGTCGTTCTCGCCCATGTCTCCCGAGATAACGCTGAGTCCTCTTACTCCGGAATCCGCTATCGCCTGGATGATGTGGTTTGGCGTTCCTGAGATCCCGAATCCGCTGATCATGACTGTCTTATCGGACGTCACCATCTTCGCGGCTTCTTCCGCTGTTATTATTTTGTTCATATCATCTCTCCGATCTGTGAAAAACACTATTTTATTCTATCGGCGCGCTATTTGGCGCCGTCTTCGACTTTTTTCGCTGCCTTGCTCGTGACGAACCACATCGCGACAGCCGCGGCCGCGAGGATAAGGATCATCATGAATGTCGAGTCATAAGCTCCGCCGCTGTTTTCGATCAGCCTGCTCGAGACCATCGGCCCTATGATCGCTGCCGGTATCATCGAAAAGTTCGCGATACTGAAGTTGACCGAATAATTCCGAGCTCCATAAAGTCTCTGTATGACTGCTGATGTCAGAGTTGGGTTGCCGCCATAGCCTGTACCTGTGAACACAAGTCCGAGTATTATCAGGACGACCGCGCCTGTCTTCGCTCCCGCTAAAAGCAATGCTCCCGCAATGACAAACAAGCATGTATTAAGTATCATCGTGCTCTTTCTCCCCATCTTATCGAAGAGCGATCCGATGATGACTCTGCCGGCTCCATTGAATACCGACACGATGAGTCCTAGTACTTCGCTCGCTCCGAACGCCGCCGCAATCGATGCCGCGCTGTTGATGACGAGAAGGCCCGCCGAGTTCAGAAGTATGATCCATACAGTTAAAGCCTTCTGAAAGCACATGGAGCTCGGGATGCTTGGCGAG
>CALDNM010000170.1 GCA_937915045.1 uncultured Clostridia bacterium | reverse complement strand
AGAACTGCACGGTAGCCGTTAAGAAGGATAAAGTGACGGGCGAGGCCTGCATAATAGCGGCTGTGCCGTATACTTCAAATGGGACAACCGAAGGAGTTCTTTTCGGTATATATCCGGCATCTTCTTTCGCGAAGATCCTGAGCGGGACAGCGTTCAACGGGAAGACTGATCTGTATCTTGTCAGCGGGAAAACGCTGGAGGTAGCCGGCGAAATGTCTACCGGGGCGAGTGTCGGGAATAAAACTATCACGAGGCTGGTGCAGCTTGAAGGTACAGAAAACTGGAGAAGTGTTTTCAAAAGCTACGAGTCAAATAAAACTCTTACATTTGACGGAACATGTACGGGTGACTCGTGTTACTGCAGTGTGACCGGAACATCGCTCACTGGCTGGTACCTTGTCAGCGTTGTCAAAGAATCGGATGTCGACGCGTACTTCGGATATATCGATACTTACGCGATAAGGCTGATGGTGGCTCTTCTGATCATCGCCGTGTTTGTCGTCGCGTTCTATCTCAGAAGAGAAAGAAAAAACAGGCAGATAGTAGAAAAAGAAAGAGATGTTCTGAGACAGGAAGAAGAAAGATACAGGTTCGTGGAGAGGATGTCCAACAGCGTCATCTTTGAGGCCGATCTTCTTACCGGCGCGTTCAGAGTGAACGATGCTTACGAAGAATTGTTTGGGCGAAGGATATATGTGGATGATTTCAGGATAGATGAGCAGATGACCCCTAATATCACGGCGGAAGATCTGCCGGAGTTTATACATTTCCTGAGAGATGTCGCGGCCGGCCTGGAGGGGACGAGAGAGTTCCGTGTCACAAAGGAACATACCGGAGAGATCGTCTGGTTTAGAGCGGACTATCGTCCGATATTCGATAAGAACGGAAAAGCTGTCAAGGAGATCGGAAGATTCCAGGATATAAATGACGAGCATAATACGATGGAAGACCTTCACAAGGAAGCTATCCATGATCCTCTTACGGGCATACTCAACCGCAAGGGATTCGAATGGGAAGTGAACGCGGCGATCAGCATGAGTACTCAAAGGGAATTCCACGCGCTGCTTCTGCTTGATATCGACCACTTCAAGAATATCAACGATACTTACGGGCATACTAAAGGCGATGAGATACTGAAGACCATTGCCGGCATTCTCGAGCATAATATCAGATCGACTGACTACGCCGGAAGAGCCGGCGGAGATGAGTTTTATTTGTTCCTTCGTGATGCCATGTCGATAGAGACCGCGGAAATGATCGCGCGTAAAATAGACCAGACGCTTGAAAAAGAAGTCATATACGGTGAAAATATATACGCGCGCGATACGGACGGCAGCAAAAATGAAAAACTGCGCGTAAGCTGTTCGATGGGAATATCGACATATCCAAAAGACGGCATGACATTGATGGCACTTTTCGAAAAAGCGGATACCGCGCTTTATCGCGCGAAAAACAGCGGCCGGAACCAGTATGCTGTATACGATGTGGATATCGATGGCTGATCAGTGATCATTCTTTGACAGTGATCAGGCTGACGCAGAAGATTATCACAGCTCCTCCGATGAGCTGGACGGCAGACATCGTCTGACCGAATACGAAGAACGAGAATATTATAGTAACGAGCGGGAGCAGGTTGTTCGCGAGAGAGACTGTGGTCACCGAGAGTTTTCTTATGGAATGGACATAGATGATCTCGCAGAGAAGGATGCATACCAGAGCCGACATGAATATCAGCAGGCATATCGTCGGAGTGAAATCTGCTTTCAAAGTGTATATCCGCGACTGGACGAATGCGATCAGCGCGCACGCGACAGTTCCCGATAAAAACATTATCGAAAGGAAAGCGCCGAGAGAACATTTTCTGCTGAAAGGATCAGCGAGGACGATGTAAGAAGTCCAGAGCAGCGCGGCGGAAAACATGACGATGACTCCGGCAAGCGTTATTTTGGCGCTTCCTGAACCGGTACCGAATACTATCATCGCTACCCCTATTATTGAGCCGATTATACCGATGATCTTGACCGGAGTGATCTTTCGCCCGTAAAGGATCTTGTCGGCGATCATCCCGAAAACCGGGACAGTGGTCATTATAAGGGAAGAGACCGGACCTGATGTCATAGAGATGCCTGCGGCTTCGACTGTATAATATATGCCTGTGAATACCGCTCCGAATATGATCAGCTGGAAGAGATCCTTCTTCGATTTAAGATGCCAGCCTTTCTCTTTTATAAGAACGTATAACGTGACTATGATACCCGATATGGCCATCCTGAACAAAGTCACGAGAGGCGCTGAAACATAGTCCAGAATATAGTCCAAAACTACAAAATCGAGTCCCCATAAAGCTACGACGGAAATGAGCCCGACAAGAGCGGGCACCTTGTTGTCATTTTTTATATTCGTTTTTGAGTCCATGCAGCAATTGTATCATAGGTGAATTTAAGCGTCAATCAGAGCGAACGATTGTAGGTGATGCTGACCGGTGATATAATCTTTTTATATGTGATGGAAATGACCAGGAGGGTAGGATGTACAAAATAGAACCTGTGAATATCAGAAACGATAAACTCGTCATACTCGATCAGACTCTTCTTCCGGGAGAAGAAAAGTATATTGAGATGGACAGAGCTGAGGATATATATGAAGCGATAAAGAGTCTGCGTGTGCGCGGAGCTCCGGCTATAGGAGTGGCGGCAGCGATAGGGATATACGCTGTCCTTAAGAGTTCCGGCGCAGAAGACAAGACCGCGCTTGCGAAAAAATTCAATGAGACCGCGGCATTTCTGAGAAGGTCCCGTCCGACGGCTGTCAACCTCGGCTGGGCTCTCGACAAGATGACAGCCCGCATGGAAGACGCCTGCGCTCATACAGGCGATGCGGATGAGCTGCTTGCCACGCTGAAAGAAGAGGCTGTGAAGATAAGAGAGGATGATATCAAAGCGTGCAGATCGATGGGCGAACACGGACTTACGCTCCTGAAACCCGGCATGGGTATCCTCACACACTGCAATGCCGGCATACTCGCGACAGCACAGTATGGCACCTGCCTCTCGCCGATCTATCTCGGCCAGGAGCAGGGATATGATTTTCATGTGTACGCGGACGAGACGAGACCGCTGCTTCAGGGAGCGAGACTCACTTCATGGGAGCTCAGCAGATCCGGAGTCGATGTCACTCTCATATGTGACAATATGGCGGCGACAGTCATGGCACAGGGAAAGATAGACGCGGTAGTGGTCGGATGTGACCGTATCGCGGCGAATGGAGACGCGGCGAACAAGATCGGGACCATGGGGCTGGCGATCCTCGCGGATCATTTCAACATACCGTTCTATATGTTCGTGCCGACTTCGACGATAGATCTCGATACAAAAACGGGAGACGATATAGTCATCGAAGAGAGGGACGGCGAAGAGATTTATAAGATGTGGTATGAAAAACCGATGGCGCCTGAAGGGATAAAAACTTTCAACCCTTCGTTCGACGTCACACCGCACAGACTTATAACGGCGGTAGTCACTGAAAGAGGCATAGTGAAACAGCCTTACATGCAGGGGCTCAGGATCATAAAAGGACCTTTTTAAATCATTCGATCCCGAGGATAACGATGCCGACAACTACGAAAGCTATCGCGATATACTGTTTCAGAGACAGTCTTTCTTTGATCACCCATGGTGAAAGCACGAGAGCCACGACGCAGTAAGCCGCTATCATAGGAGCGGCAACTACGGCGTTTTCGGCCATGGCGAATACATAGAAGAACTGGCCGGCGGTCTCCAGGACAGCGGCTCCGGCTTTCCATTTATCGTCCGCGAAGACAAATTTTGATTTCCGTATGAACTTCACCCATATAAATGAACCGATCGCGACGAGGAGAAACGTGAACTCATAACTGAGAAGAGCGTCGGCTTCGCTGAGTACTTTGTTGAGGTAAAAAGCATCCGCGAAGGAACCGACTCCGTCGAGAATGAGATACATCAGAGGAAACATCAGAGCAAGCGCGCTGTAAACGTATTTTGAATCGACGACTGTACCTTCACGAGCGCGGAGTTCCTTGTCGTGCTGGTTTTCTAAAAATGACAGAGCGGCTATGCCGACACATATCATGACTACAGCCGCGATCTGGATAGCGCTCATCTTCTGATCGAGAAAGATCACACAAAGGACCGCCGTGACTGCTCCGCTGGAATTGGCTATCGGATTGAGTACAGACAGCTCGAGATAGCGCAGGCCAACATAGCTAAGTGTCATCGAAACGATGTAACAAAGCGATACAGGAAGATATTTTATCATATTTATCGGATCGTAGGAGATCCCCTTATAGAGCATGTAGCAGACCGCGTGGATACCGAAAGCAAATCCGACATACATTGTCACCTTCCAGTGACTTTGCTTATCGCGGGGGTCTGAGCCCAGCTTCTGGAACAAGCTGTCGATGCCCCACGCGAACATGGTCAGCAGACTGTAAGTAAACCACATAGACGGGATCAGCGCTCCATTTCTTCGGTGCTGATGTCGCCGAAACTGATCTGATTCATGCTGACGCTGTCTTCCGCGCCTTCAGGCACTTCGATCTCATTTTCGAGATCGCCGATATCCGGCATGTCTTTGAGAGACTCAAATCCAAAGAATTTCAGAAATTCGGGCGTAGTTCCATAAAGTATCGGACGTCCTATCCCGTTCGAGCGTCCCTTTTCTTCGACGAGACCTTTATCGGCAAGACCTTCAACGACTCTGTCACATTTGATCCCTCGAACTGATTCTATCTGACCGCGCGTGACAGGCTGCTTGTAGGCAATGATAGCCAGCACCTCGAGAGCTGACTGACTGAGCCTTCTCTTTTTGACAGGAGTGCAGAGGCGTTCGATGTATTCCGAGTTTTCCGAAGCAGTGACAAACTGGAAACTTTTGTTGACTCTGCGTATGCGCAGGCCGTGTTCATCAGTGTTGTAATCACCCATGAGTTCCTCAAAAACTTCGAGTGCTTCTTTTTCTGTTATATTCACGACATCGGCCGCTGTCTTCGCCTCGAGCAGATCGCCCCAGGTGAACATCATAGCTTCGAAAGCCGATTTTATCGAATGTCTGCTGCTCATTATATCTCCTCCTGCGCCGGCGCTTCTTCCGCCGCGTCATCAGTCTTCGGCGCGTCATTCAGATGCTCCGTAGCCTTCACATATATCTCCGCGAAAAGCGACGCCTGATCCGCCGTCACCCTCCTCTGCCTGATCATTTCAAGCACAGAAGTGAACGACAGAGCTACGTCGTAATGATCACTTTTGTCAGGGACCATGTCGTCGAATGGGACGACGCGTTCCGTATCTATGTCCCAGTCTGAGTCTTCCAGCGAAGTGGGATCATCTGCCGCGCAGCCTTTATTAATCGCGAAAAGCGCGCGTATAAAATCCTTGCGGTGTTCCGCGCTTACTTTCTGACGTTCTACACGCTGGTAATGCTGGTGGATCTGCTGGATCTTTTTCTTTCTCTCGATGAACGCGTTGAACGCGGTCACGAACTGAGGCATACTCAGGAGCAGAGTCTCGTCCGGGTTGTCCGTGTACTCCGAAATATCTTCCTGAGGCTTCTCATATATCATGCGCCCTTCCGTCTCGCGTTCACTCAGCATTTTCGATATAGCCTTGAAACGTTTGTATTCCAAAAGCTTCTGCACGAGTCCGCTTCTTGGGTCCTCATCGACAGTCCCGTCCTCATCGACAGGCGCGCGAGGAAGCAGCATCTTCGACTTGAGCTCGATGAGCTCAGCCGCGAGCACCATAAATTCAGAAGAAACATTGACATCCAGTCTCTGCATCTTCTCGATATAATCAATATACTGGGCCGTGATCTCCGATACCTGGATATCGTAAATATTCATGCGCGCGTTCTCGATAAGATACACGAGCAGATCGAAAGGCCCCTCAAATGTATTCAATTTGACTTTGTACGCCATTTTCCCCCGCTTTCTTAAATACTAATAAATTATATACCATGGAGCCGCTTTTTTCCACAATTCTTTCAAATTCATCATCCGTATGGTAGAATCGGACATAACAGGAGAAAGAT
>CALDNM010000169.1 GCA_937915045.1 uncultured Clostridia bacterium | reverse complement strand
GATAAAGCAGTATTCTATCAGATTTACACCATGCGTTTTTGCGGCGCGCCGGCTGAAAATGACGGTATAGTCGTACCAAGAATAAAGAAGGCTGCCGAATGGATACCATATATCAAAGGACTGGGAATAAGCGCGGTATATTTTTGTCCGGTGTTCAGCAGTGATTCACATGGATACGATACCAGAGATTACCGTATGATCGATGAAAGGCTCGGCACGAATGAAGATTTCGCGGCGGTAGTGAAAAAGTTCCATGAAAATGGCATAAAGGTGATCATAGACGGTGTTTTCAATCATGTAGGAAGGAATTTCAAGGCATTCGTCGATGTCAGAAAAAACGGAGAGGCCTCAAGGTATAAGGACTGGTTCCATATAGATTTCGGAGGAGACACGGCATATCAGGACGGCTTTTACTACGAAGGCTGGGAAGGGCATTATGAGCTCGTCAAACTGAATACACAAAACGAGGAAGTCATGAAATACCTTTTTAGCTGTGTAGATATGTGGGCGGACGCTTTCGGGATAGATGGTCTTCGCCTGGATGTCGCGTACGCGCTTCCTCTGGATTTTCTTTCGGCACTGCGCGCTCACTGCTGTGAAAAATGCAATGATTTTTTCATCATAGGTGAGACGCTGTATGATGATTATGGCGCACTCCTTGAGAGGATGGACAGTGTCACGAACTATCAGGCGTATAAAGGCCTGTGGTCGAGTTTCAACACGAACAACATGTTTGAGATAGCGCATACGCTGAAACGTCAGACAGAAGAGACGATACCGGGAGCTCATCCGATGAATTTCCTGGATAATCACGATGTCTCAAGGATCGCGTCGCAGCTCTGCGACAGAGCGCTTCTCGGTGTGCTTTACAGCCTGATGTTTGCTCTTCCGGGCATACCATGCGTATACTACGGGAGTGAATGGGGAGCAGAAGGCGTGAAGGAGAAAGACGGGCCGGATGATGATATAAGGCCGTATTTTGATTATCCGTCAGAGAATGAGCTCACGGATCTCATAAAAAAACTGATAATAGTCCATAAAGAAAACATCGCTTTCACAGAAGGCGGATACAGAGAACTTTACGTTACGAATGAGCAGCTGATCTTCGAGCGTGAAGCAGAAGGACAGAGGATAATAGTTGGGATAAATATCGGCGGAGCGCCGGCGCATATCGATTTTGATACCGGGGCTGCGGGCGCCGTGGATATCATGACGGGAAAGAAGTACAGTCTCGAAGGAAGCGCGGATATGGGACCGAAAAGAGCATATTACTGGAAAATAAATGATCGGGAGGTATAGTTATGGATCTTAAGATAGAATTGGAAAACACGAGGATAGAAGAAAGCAGGATACAGGCATCGAGACAGAAAGCGCAGGAAGAACTCGCGAAGTTGTGGTCAGGAGATCTCGATTTCACGGGCTGGGTGAAAGATCCTCTTGAATTCGGAGAAGAGAAAATCAGCGCTCTTGTTAAAACAGCGGAAGAAATACGCGGTAAGTGCGATTATTTCATAGTGCTTGGAGTAGGCGGGAGTTTCATGGGAGCGAAAGCCGTGATCGATATCCTCGCGGAGCCGGGATCAGGTACTGAAGTGCTTTTCGCTGGATACAATTTCAACGGGAGATATCTTAAAGAACTCATTTCAAAGACAGATGGAAAAGATGTATGCCTCTGCGTGATATCAAAATCAGGGACCACGACCGAGACACTTTCCGCGTACGGTATATTCAAAAAACTGATGCTTGAAAAATACGGCAAAGATGAAACAGCGAAGAGGACTTACGTAGTCACTGAAAACAGATCGAACTTCCTGTTCGATGAAGCGACCGATGAAGGATGTACGATCTTCGATCTTCCTGTAGACATAGGCGGAAGATATTCTGTGCTGACTCCGGTCGGACTTCTTCCGATCGCGGTCGCGGGAATAGATATAAAGGGGCTTATGAAAGGCGCTTCAGATATCACTGATAAGGGAGCTTTTGCGGATAAACTGCTCGATTACGCTATTGTGAGAAATATATATTACAACAAGGGAAAGAGAATCGAGGTATTCGAGTTTTTCGACCCGTACTTTGCTTTCTTTGGTGAATGGCTGAAGCAGCTTTTCGGGGAGACCGAAGGAAAAGAAGGCAGGGGACTTTTCCCTGTATCGCTCATGTTCTCCCGCGATCTTCATTCGATGGGACAGTTTTTGCAGCAGGGGACTCAGGATTTCTTCGAGACGTTCATTACTATAGAAGAACCTGAAGATGATGTTGAGATACCTGAGATCGCGATGAAGCCTTTCGCTGGGAAAACGATCGAGCAGATCAATAAATGCGCGGAAAAGGGAGTGCTGGCCGCTCACGTGAACGCGGGCATACCGGCAGTGTCGATAAAACTGAAGGAAGTGTCACCTGAAAGCATAGGCGAGCTGCTGTATTTCTTCGAGACAGAATGCGCTGTATCCGCTCTGCTGTCAGGTGTAGACCCATTCGATCAGCCGGGCGTCGAGGCGTATAAAAAGGAAATGAGGGCGTATATCAACCAGCTTTGATATATGCTA
Organism: uncultured Clostridia bacterium; assembly: GCA_937915045.1. GTDB lineage: Bacteria > Bacillota > Clostridia > Peptostreptococcales > Anaerovoracaceae > JALCRY01. Next base: position 2,378 of record CALDNM010000169.1, on the reverse strand, counting down.
TAATGAGGATATGGTAAATTTTGATAATGGCTGGGACGAAGTTCTCAGAGGTGAATTCGATAAGCAGTATTATAAGGATCTAAGGGAATTCCTCAAGCAGGAATACTTCAGATCGGGAGTTGAAATATTCCCGCCGATGGAGGAGATATTCAACGCGCAGAGGCTGACGCCTTACTCAAAAGTGAAGGCGGTGATACTGGGACAGGACCCGTATCACGAGAAAGGACAGGCGCAGGGTCTGTGTTTTTCTGTGAGCAAAGGAGTGAAAATACCACCGTCGCTTGTGAATATTTTCAAAGAACTCAAGTCTGATATGGGTATCACACCGCCGTCTCACGGGTCACTGGTGGACTGGGCGAAAAACGGAGTGCTTCTCCTCAATACCGTACTTACTGTACGTGAGCATCAGGCGAATTCGCATAAGGGACACGGCTGGGAGATATACACAGACCGCGTCATAGAGCTTCTCAATAAGAGAGAAGAGCCGATGGTATTCATTCTTTGGGGGAACAACGCGAAAGCGAAACAGTCGCTGATAACGAATCCGGCGCATCTTGTGCTCACGGGAGCTCATCCAAGCCCGTTTTCAGCTTATAACGGCTTTTTCGGGGGAAAGTATTTTTCAAAGACCAATGAATTCCTGAAAGAACCTGTGAATTGGGAAATAGCGGACTGACAGAGCCGCCGAACGGAGGAAATTTCTATGTCGACAAATATGATCATATGGACAGTAATAATAGCGGTGATCGTGCTGTGTTTTCTTTTTTACATCGGCACATTCAACGGATTTGTCAAATTGAAGAACGCGATAGATGAGGCGCTTTCAACTATGGATGTCTACCTTGAAAAGAGGCATGATCTCATACCGAATCTCGTAGAGACGGTGAAGGGGTATGCCGCGCATGAAGCGGGGACATTCGAAAAAGTCACTGAGGCGAGACAGGCAGCCATCGATTCCACGACTACAAGAGATAAAGTGGCCGCGGAGAATCAGCTCACATCTACACTAAAGAGCTTGTTTGCCGTATCTGAAGCTTATCCCGATCTCAAAGCAAATCAAAATTTCCTCGATCTTCAGAAACAGCTGCAGAAAGTGGAAGAAGATATCGTCAATTCAAGAAAATACTACAACGGCTATGTGAAGAGATACAATACACTTCTCGAACAGTTCCCTTCGAGCATCGTCGGGAAGATGAGCCGGCTCAAGAGAAAAGATATGTTCGAGGTAGCGGCGGATACCGACAGAGAAAATGTAAAGGTGGAATTTTAAATGGATGCTCTCAAGTGTTCAAGATGGAAAAAAATCGTTTTTTCAGCGCTCCTGGCGGCGGCGGTCATCATATCTATGGTGCCGGCTCAGGTAAGTGCCGCTGACAACGCTGATTTCACAACATCTTATTATAATGTGAATATAGATCTCAAGACGAACAATACTGCCACTATCACTGAAAGAATAGGAATAACGACTACCGGATACATCCACGGCATTTACCGTTACATACCGCTGCATCAGAAAGTGTCATACAGAGATGATGGCGGCAATGTCATTAAAACGGTCTCGAACGCGCTGAAGGTATCTGATGCGAGCGTAGATGATTACGCTTTCGACACTTACGACAAGGGCGGGAATTTTGTGATCAAGGTCGGAGACAGCGATAAATTCATGAGCGGTAAAAAGAATTTCCGCATTTCATATAAAGTGAAGATGTACGATGACCGTACGTCGGCTTACGACAGTTTTTATTACAACATACTGCCATACGACTGGTCGACATCGATCCCGAGTTCTACTGTCACGGTGCATATGCCTAAATCAGTGAACGCGGGGAACATAAACGTCATTGCCGGTGAAAGCGGAAAAACAAAGGAATCCAGCAAAGTAAGCTGGACCCTCAAAGGCAATACGATCGTCATAAAAACGAAGGAAGCTCTCCCTCAGGGGACAGGCATAACAGTAGGTGTCATGCTGCCTGAAGGGTATTTTTCAAACGAATCTTCAACGGCGTGGATGCATTACCTGCAGTACGGGACAGGAGTCATCCTGATAATCCTGCTGATACTCATGCTGATGAAGTACGGCCGTGATCCAAAAAGGATACAGACGGTCGAATTCGAGGCGCCGGAAGGAGCGACTCCGGCTGATGTCGGATATATCATAGACGGATCGTCAGATAAAGAAGATATCGTGGCTCTTCTCTTCTATTGGGCAAATAAAGGGATCATATCTATAGAACAAATAGATGGTTCGAAGAAGAGCGACTTCAGGCTTACTAAGCTTATGGATCTTCCGGAGGACTCAAAGACATATGAAAAGACTTTCTTCAGAGGTCTTTTCGAAGGAAATGACGGCACGGTACTCCTGTCCGAGATGGGGGAGA
>CALDNM010000168.1 GCA_937915045.1 uncultured Clostridia bacterium | reverse complement strand
TGGTTGTGACCCAGATGCTCTCCCAGCTGAGCTAACAGATCATTACGCGGAATATTATAGCACAATAATGGCATAAAAGGCATGAGAACTTGAATTTTCTTGTGCCTTTTTCATTTTATTTCTTCACTGACTGTGTCCGAGAGAGGCGTTGACTATCTCTCCACTAAGTGCCGCGGTATGGCCGTTTATGATGACGCGTTCTATCCCGACAGGCGCGAGCATAGGCTCGGCAAATGTCGAGCAGTCGCGTATCTTCTCCGGATCGAAGATCACTATATCGGCGTCAGCTCCGGCCTGAAGTCTTCCCTTGTTCGCGAGGCCCATCCTGGCCGCTGGAAGAGAAGTGACGCGCGCGATCCCGTCAATGAGATCGAGAGATCCTTCACGGACGTACTTCGCGAAAAAGTGCGGGAATGTGCCCGTTGCTCTTGGGTGTCCGTGCGCCCCGTCAAGTATACCGTCGCTTGCGACAATCATATCAGAATAGTTATAGGCGATCTCTATATCTTCTTCTTTCATGACGTAGCAGATCGTAAGACACTGAGGGAAATCATTTCTGAGTTCCTCGAAAATCTCCTTCGTGCATCGCTGACCGGCATATTTGCCGTCGCAAACCTCGCATACATCGTAACCGCAGTGATATCTGTCTCTCCATCCTTCATCGTAAGTCCCCGATCCAATGCGGGTCGAGAACTGATCGTACGGATAGCAGTCGCATGTGATGTCGATGCCCTTCGCGCGGTAATCATCGATCTGTTCAAGGAACGCTTCCATCTGTCCGTAACCGGCCATGCTGCCGATGTGAGACAGCTCGATCGGTATATCGAGACGTGAGACGGCACGTACGAGTCTGCTCGCAGCTTCGAATACTCCCGCCGCGTCATCGTCGACATGTACAGTAATGAGTTTTCTGCCGGGTACGCAGCAGGACGCTGTCTCGGCAAGTTCATGGATATCCGTTCCCGGGACATAAGGAAGGCCGTATGATATACCCGCGCATCCGCCGCGCAGCGCTTCTCGGAGACCTTCTTTGACGGATTCGAGCTGCTTCGCGTTTATCGGCGCGTATTTATCTGTCGCGCCTGCGCGTTCTCTGAAATATTTATGACCGGCCAGAAGCATGACATTCACAGGAGCGCCTGTGTGGTCGATGATATCCAGATATTTTAGAGGGTCGTAAAGATTTATGCCGCAGTTGCCGCCGACCGCCGTCGTGACACCCATGCGGAGCATAGCGGGGAAGATGTTCCACGCTATTTTCCCGTCTTCACCGACAGGGTCTTCATGCATATGAAGATCGATGAATCCCGGGCACACAATAAGTCCTCCGGCGTCTATGACCTCTTCCGCCTCAGGGGCTGTCTTTGTGAGTTCTCTGATCGTTCCGTTCTCGATCAGCAGATTCATTTTTGTCTGTATCCCTTCGGCAGGGTCTATAAGAATTCCATTACGGATAAGTGTACGCATATTCATCCCCCATAAAGCGCGCATAAAATATAATGATAACATTATAGCGGCATAAGAGGCTGTATGCAAAGATTAATTTGAAACGGCAGACGCTTTGCGTTTTGAAGCTTCTGCGGCTTTGTCAATGAAGAACGCGATGAGAAGATATACTCCTGTAGCAGCAAGACAGAGATAGAAGCTTATGCCCCTGCTGAGCAGCATCGCCGGCATGACAAGACCGGCTCCAAAGATCGGAGCGAAAAGTCTTTTGAATACGCCTTCGTTCGCGCCGACTGTGCCCGGGATAGGGATGACGGCTATGCCCGCAGAAAGGACTGCCTGGAGAGAGCATATCTCGACCCATCCGTGTCCGCTGCATCCGAGAGCCAGGTATACAAAATATGTGATGCTGTACATGACCATTAGTTGAGCAAAGGCAGTCAGGAGATTCTTCGCGATCAGTTTTGGGTTCTCCTTTATATATACCGCGCCGGATTTGTATTCTCTTATCTGGTCGCGGATCTTCAGCATATATTTCCCTTTGTGGAATTTACGCATTGACCATGCCGCTATCTTTTCTACTCTTGTCGCAGCGTTCTGGTCGAAGATGATCGCGAGAATGATCACAAGTATGACTGTGTCAGCCAGAAGGCCGATCCCCAGTATCCATTTGATCAGCGCCGAAGCAGACATGAGAAATTTGAAATTATAGAAAAGACCGAAGAGTGCAAGGACGATATTGACCAGCTGCCAGCCGGCGAGTTCGATAAGAAGGGAAAGAGAAGCGTGAGAGATGTTTATCCCGTCGCGGCTCATGTAATAAAGCTGCATAGGCTGACCGCCTGAAGCAGAGGGCGTGATGCCGCTGAAGAAAAACCCGGCTGCGCCATATTTGAGCATATCTCTTTTTTTGATATCATATCCCATAGCCTTGAGCACTCGGGTGATGTTGATCGATTCGCATACGACAAAAAAACAGATGCATATGATAGCGATTATCAAAAAAACCGGATCGGATCCGGCGATGCTTCTGTTCATGCTCTTGAAATCACAGTCTTTAAAGACCAAATAGGCCATGAAAATAACGAGAAGAGGAAATAAGATCATCTCCACTAATATTTTCTTCCAGCTGGTCTGTTTTTCCATCGGTACATGCTCCTTGTATCTTTGATATGGCATTAGTATAAACGTCATATATTACAAAAGAATAAACAGAAAGCAAAATAAACCTAAAGGATCAGAAAAACAAAGGCGTCATAGCCCAGATCGAAATACAGTCCGCATCTGAGATATTATAATACTTGTGAGGCTGTGTGGATTTGAAATATATACTATCTCCTTTATCAAGAGTATAGTTCCTGTCCTTTATTCTGATGATCATACTTCCCTCGAGTACATAACCGCATTCTTCGCCTTCGTGGCTGACAAGATCGTTCTGGTCGATCTCTTCACCGCTTTTAAGAGTGATTTTTGTGAAGTCGAGCACTCTTCCGGAATCACTATCGGAAGGTGAGAGCATTTCATATTCGGCAAAACCTTTTTCAGTAATGATCACGCGATGCTCGCCGGACCTTATGATAGTGTGGTCGATGTCCTTCTTTTCTTCAAAGAAGTAATTGATATTTGTGTCAAGAGCTTTCGCGAGTTTCCACAGACTGACTACGGATGGTACTACAAGATCGCGTTCGATCTGGCTGATGAGGCCTGTGCTCACATCAGAGAGTTTTGAAAGTGAAGCAATACTATAACCTTTTTCTTTTCTGATTCTGCTCAACTTTTCACCGACCTGGATCTCATTTGTATTTTTATCCATAATACACCTCCGTTTAATATCTTGAACAAGTCCATTTTATAATGATGATGAATAATAAGCAAGTTTTTTTCAAAAAAGAAATGGCTGAATATTGACATTTGTGACAAGTGTGTTATTATTTAGTCGGATTCAATATATTGAATTTATGTTCACAAGTTACTTCTATAAAATATTTACTTTACATTATTATTACAAAGGAGGAATTATTATGTTTCATGGTGGAACGCTGATCAGTGCCGATAACACATGGGTCCTGATGGCAATAACACTTGGATGGGTAGCGCTGTCTATCTATCTGGAACAAAACTACACTTGGGCTTCTAAGTTATCCGGAGCTATCATAGCTCTTCTTGGAGCGCTTCTATTCACAAATCTGCACATAATCCCTACGAGTGCGCCGTTCTTCGATACGGTCATCTGGGGTTACGCGGTACCGATGGCTATTCCGCTTCTGCTGCTTCAGTGCAACATGAAGAAGATATGGAAAGATTCAGGGCGAATGCTGATAATTTTCTGTATCGGCGCGGTCGGTACGGTCCTCGGCGCATTCGTCGCGTTCGGACTGCTGCATAAGGCTATTCCTTACTGTGCATCGATATCAGGCATGATGACAGGTTCATATATCGGCGGCGGCGTGAACTTCGCTGCGCTCGCGAACTCGTTCGGAACGCCGAAGGGCATGATCGCGGCTACTACAGTTGCGGATAACATGAACATGGCTATTTATTTCTTCGTACTTATGGCTATGCCTGCAATGGCATTCTTCAGAAAACACTTCAAGCATCCTTATGTGGACGCTATTGAAGCAAGAGAAGCTGAAGGCATGGAAAAGGCTAAGACGCAGGCTGCTGCGTTCTGGGGAGGAAAAGAGATATCCCTTAAAGATATCGCTATGAACTTCGCTATAAGCGGCATCATCGTGATGATAGCTTCGACGCTTTCTACATGGCTCGCGTCAGTCATCCCTACAACAAACTTTGGATGGACACTTCTGAACGTACTGCTCGGAAATCAGTATCTGATCATAACGATCCTTTCGATGATACTCGCGACATACTTCGCTAAACCGCTTGAAAGCGTACACGGATCACAGGAAATAGGTACTTACCTTATCTATCTCTTCTTCTTCGCTATAGGTGTGCCGGCGTCGATCATGCAGATCATCACGAAGGCTCCTCTCGTATTTGTACTCACGCTGATCATGGTAGTTGTCAACATGGCAGTATGCCTTATCGGTGGGAAGCTCGGGAAATTCAACCTCGAGGAAATCATCATCGCGTCAAACGCGAACATCGGAGGACCAACGACTGCTGCCGCTATGGCTATTTCAAAAGGCTGGACAGAACTCGTCGCTCCGGCTATGCTCGTTGGTGTATTTGGATATGTTATAGGTACGCCTCTAGGTATATTCGTAAATCAATTGCTAGTATGACGACAGACATTGACGTTGGGAGGCGTAAAATAAATGTATTTTGATGGACATTCAGATATTTGGGCCGACGTTAATATCAAAACGCTGGAAGGAAAGACTGATATAATAAAAAAGTATCATATCGACAGACTCAGAAAAGGACAGATAGAGGGCGCGATATTCGTAGTGTGGGTGGATCCGCCGTTCACGGACGATCCGAAGAAGCGTACAGCGCAGATCTTCGATTCGCTCAAGAAAGAAGCATCTGTCAGTGACGATATAATGATCGTCAAGAGCTATGCTGATATCGAAAAGGCAAAGGCTGCCGGAAAGTTCTATGTCATTATAGGCATGGAGGGCATAAGCGGTCTTGAGCCTGACGTATCGGAAATAGACAGAGTATATGATCTTGGAGTAAGGCATATAATAATGAGCTGGAACGAGGAAAACGATTTCGCGACAGGAGTGAAAGGCACTCCTGGACGCGGACTCACAGAACTCGGGAAGGCCGCGGCTAAAAAGATACTCAGCAAGAACATGATACTTGATGTATCTCATGGAAATGAGAATACGTTCTGGGATATCGTAAATTTGGCAGACGGACCGATAGTGGCGTCCCACTCGAACGCGAGAGCGCTGTGTGACGTACCGAGGAACCTTAAAGACGAACAGCTTAAAGCTCTTGCCGATCTCGGCGGGGTAGTAGGGCTGAACGCTTTCTGCGAATTTATAGATCCTGATAAGGCAAATCAATCTGCCGCGGGTCTTGCGAAACATGCCGCGTATATGGCAGATCTCATCGGAGTAGAGCATGTATGTTGCGGATTCGACTTTGACGGTTTCCTTCCGAAATCGGCGGTATCGGGTTACGCGACTCAGGATTCGCCGGTCACAAAAGGCCTCGAAGACTGCTCGAAAGTACCGGGATTCTTCAAAGAGCTGAAAAAAACAGGCTTCAGTGATGCTGAGCTTGAAATGATAGCTTATAAGAACTGGATGAGAATCATAAAGGAAAGAATCGGATAATAACAGCAGGGCCAATGATACCTCTTTAGGGCAGGCGCGCGTATACGCGCGCCTGCCCTCTTATATTTTGCATACCTTGCGGAGAACTCTTTTTCGTATCTTGAAAAAATGCTGACAGGAGTGAAAAAAATTGGTATACTGGGCGTATGGAAAAACAAACATTCGCAGCCGTTTTTTTCAGGCTGTACGACAAAAAAATAGCTTCGGGAGAGATCACGTTCAGCCGGACGGGGATAAGTAAGAGAGACTTTACAACACTTTGTACCGACTCTTCATTTGTTTTCCCTGAAGAAGAAGTAAGGATGATATGTGAGACAATGAAACTGTCTGATGAGGAAGCAGCGATGCTTCTTGAATCAGCCGGCCTCATTTAAATACAGGGCAATTGTTATTTTAGTACTGACATAGGAGCAGGCGCATAATGTTTGAAATCAATAGCAAAAAAAACGAACTGGCAAATTTTTGCGATTTCAGTGATGTGTTCGACCTTTACAGATTAGTAGATCCTGACACTCATGAAATATACGACATCGAAGGCGGAAAAGCCCTTAAAACAGATCTTCCTCTTTGCTATGAAATCTGGAAGAAAGATGCTCCGTGCAGAAATTGTGTATCTGTCAGGACCTGTCGTGAAAAAGAAAAGTACTTCAAACTGGAGTTTGTGGACGGCAGGATATTCCTTGTCTCGGCTTTGCCGCTTATCATCGAAGGAAAGATATATTCTCTTGAGCTTGCCAAAGAAATAACGGATAGTCTTCTGGTAGAGGATACTTATCATAAGGATTCACGAAAACTTAAAAATCTCATACAGGATTTTAACAGTCTGTCTGTTATGGACGCTTTTACGGGGCTTTACAACAGCCGTTATATTATGGACTGTCTTGAAAATTTTACGACAGGATGCAAGCTGTCGCCTCTTTGTCTCATGCTTATGGATATAGACGGATTTCAGTCTATAAATGAAAAATACGGTCATATGGCAGGTGATACGATCATACTTCAGATAGCGCGTCTCCTTCACTCAAAAGAAAGAGCTAATCCTGGGGTCATCGCCGGAAGGATCGGAGGAGGTTCTTTCGCGGTAGTTTTCGATAATTACTCACTTGACTCTGCGAAACAGATCGCAGGGGAAATAATCAGCAGTCTCGATACATTTATGTTCGGTTATGGAGAAAAGGGCAGTTCTTTCATGATCCACTGCACATCGGCAGTGGAACAATACAGCGGACAGGATTTCAAAGTTTTTTTCAATGATGTTGAGAATTCTGTACGCAGAGAGAAAAGAAATGCGGAAAGCAAATAAGAATGAGAAAAATAATACTAGCTCTGATATTATGCTTTGCGGCAGTGGTATCGCTTGGCGCATGCGGAGCGAATTCTTCATCTGCTCCCGCTGCTTCGGGAGGAACTCAGAACGGCTCTCAGTTCAGGACCAAGTATCTTCTCGACGAACATTATGAAAAACACGTGAAAGAACAGAATGAATTCGGGAATATCACAAAAGATGAATATCTCAAGCTCGCGCAGGATCTCGTCGATCACGCGAGCGATAATGTTCTAACCAAAAATGACAATGATGGGAATACGCTTTATTACGATCCTGATCTGAATGAGTTCGCTGTGAAGAGTCATGATGGGTATATCAGGACATTTTTCAAACCGGAGGATGGAAGAGATTATTATGACAGACAGACGTGATAAATTCATATGTCCCTGCTGCGGACAAAAGACCATGGATGAAAAGCCTCCGGGGACCTATCAGATATGTCCTGTGTGCGGATGGGAAGATGATGCTGTACAGTTTCGGGATCCTGATTACAGGGGCGGAGCAAACATGTGCAGTTTGAATGAAGCTAGAGCAAAATACAGGGCCGGACATGAATAAAAAATATGAGCGTATAAGTCATGGATTTGGACCTTTGTATAATGAACGATCAAGAGTCCTTATTTTGGGCTCTTTTCCTTCTGTAAAATCCAGGGAAGAATGTTTTTTCTATGGCCATCCACGGAACCGGTTCTGGAAAGTCATGGCGCTTGTCACCGATGAAGAAGAACCTATTACTATAGAGGAAAAGAAAGAAATGATGCTGGCGCACGGCATCGCGCTTTATGATGTCATCGAAAGCTGCGATATCATCGGGTCTGCCGACAGCAGTATCAAAAATGTAGAACCTGCAGATCTCAGCGCGCTCATCGATGGCTCAGAAATACATGCTGTATTTACTAACGGGGCCCTCGCGAAAAAACTATATGACAAGTATGAATTCCCATCCACAGGTATACCTTCAGAAGGGCTTCCTTCTACAAGCCCGGCAAATGCATCTTACAACATTGATAGACTGATGAAAAAATGGATAAAAATAAAAGCATATATTCTTAAAAATTAATTGAAATTCTAATCAAATACAAATATACTATTATAAATAGGTATAAATAGGTATGGGGTGAGATCATGAAAAGAAAGCTTTTGATCGTAGATGATCATGAGATCAATCGAAAGATCCTGAAGAAATTTTTGTCGTCTGATTACGAT
>CALDNM010000167.1 GCA_937915045.1 uncultured Clostridia bacterium | reverse complement strand
AAGAGCAGCCTGGTTGAAGCCCCTTGTTTTTAAACGTGAACTATGGATAGGTACAGCAGTAATGAGATCATACGTCAGGTCTTCACCGGCCATGCGATCATACATGATATCAGCTATGTTCCTGCCGATATATGACTTGCCGCGATACTTATATTCCGCGATCACATTTTTTTCGTACAGGCCGTACTGGACACATGTGAATCCGCGGTCAAAGACATGCGGTATCTCGCGGCAGTCAGTGCAGAGATCATGCGGATATGAGTCTCCTAAGATCTTGCCGCATTTTTTGCAGGTATGATCGGTGACCCAGTGGAAACGGTCCATGCATTTATCACAGAGCGCGTAAGGCCTGGTTTCATCTATAACACTTCCGCAGCACATACAGTAAATATTCTGCGGGAAAAATATATCTCGTAGAAGCATTTTTATACCGGGATCCCGTCTATCAGCGCGGCAAGCCTGTCACGCAGGCCTGAGTAGCGTTCCGCGATCTTGTCATTATCGACCATAGCGTCGAGGTGCTTCTCGGAGCCCACCAGCACCACCGCCATCTTGCCCCTCGTCACTGCCGTGTACAAAAGATTTCTCGTAGCCAGCATAGGCGGAAAAGCCGATATCGGCATCACAACGATCGGGAACTCACTGCCCTGACTCTTGTGCACCGTTACAGCATAAGCAAGCTCCAGCTCATCCAATTGCGTAAAATCATAAGCGACATACTTGACATCTTCGAAAACGACAGTCATCTTCTTGTTCTCAAGATCTATCTTCTCGATGAAGCCGACGTCGCCGTTGAAAATGCCCTCGCCTTCACTGAAATCATCCGTGCGTTTCCAGGCAAGATCATAATCGTTGCGCATCTGCATGACCTTATCGCCGTCCCGGAAAGTCCGGTCGCCGAACTTCTTCTCGACCTTCATATCATCAGGAGGATTCAGGATCGCCTGGAGATGCGCGTTGATATTCTCCGTGCCTATAATACGGCTTTTGACAGGAGTCAGCACCTGGATGTCGCGGACAGGGACGAGATCCGTGTAATGCTCAGGCAGCCTCCTCGAACAGAGATCGCTCACCGTATTCAAAATATCGCGCTGCTTGTCGAGATGGATCATGAAAAAATCCGAATCCGTCTTATTGCAGACAGGATACTCACCGCTGTTTATGCGATGCGCGTTCATTACGATCATGCTCTCCTTCGCTTGCCTGAAGATCTCGTGCAGCTGGACGCTGCATATGTACTCGCTCGCGATCATGTCACCGAGCACATTGCCCGCGCCGACAGGCGGAAGCTGATCAGCGTCGCCGACAATAATAAGACGCGTGCCCGGCTTCAGCGCCTTAAGAAGCGCGTCCATCAGAAAAAGATCTATCATAGAAGCCTCATCTATTATGACCGCATTGCAGTCCAGAGGGTTCTCGCGATTCTTCGCGAAACGCATGCCGTCAGTGCTGTCGTCATAATAATACTCGAGCATCCTGTGGATCGTCTTCGCGTCGAAGCCCGTAGTTTCCGTGATACGCTTCGCCGCGCGGCCCGTAGGGGCCGCGATAGCAGTCTCGAGGCCGCTGTGTGAAAGGATCCTCGCTATAGCGTTTATGATAGTAGTCTTTCCCGTGCCGGGGCCGCCCGTGATCACAGACACACTGCTGCCGAGAGAAGTCATAATAGCAGTCTTCTGCTCTTCGCTGTATTCCATGCCCGTATCTTTCTCGGCCGCGCTGATGAGAGAAGCCGCGTCCGCGTTTACCGGAGCCGGATCCGACTCATTCAGCAGCCTGAGATTCCCTGTCACCCGCTGCTCAGCATCATAGAACTGCGTGAGATAAACAGCGCGCGTGCCCTGAGAAGTATCGAGCATCACATCGCCCAAAAAGGTCATCGCGCTTATAGCGTCACTGATACTTTCGCGGCTCACTTCCATAAGCGACGCCGCGTCTTCCATGAGGACTTCCTCGGGGAGATACGTATTTCCACGGTTCACTTCAGAAGAAAGGATGAACCTCACTCCGCTTCTGACACGCTCGTCGTCATCCTTATCTATGCCCATGCTCATGGCGATAGCGTCAGCCTTCCTGAACCCTATCCCATCGATATCGTCAGCGAGAGAATAAGGATTCTGAGTGATGATCTCCATCGTCGCGCTGCCATAAGCCTTATAAAGCTTGAGAGCGAACTTGGGACTTATCCCGTATTTCTGCAGACCGACTTCCACATCGGCGAACTCTTTGTATGTCACAAAAGCCTCAGCGATAAGCGCGGCCTTTTTATCAGTCACACCCTTCACCTCGGAGAGCCGCGCGGGCTCAGTCTCGATGATCTCAAAAGTCTTCTTCCCGAATTTCTTGACGATTGCATCGGCCGTTTTCGGGCCGATCCCTTTCACAAGATCCGACGCCAGGAACGCGGACATGCCCGACTCAGTATCAGACAGCGCTTCCTCGCCTTCATCGAATTTGAACTGCTCGCCATATACAGGGTGCACAAAAATATCGCCGGTCAGTTTATATGTACGTCCGACGTGACATGAAAGAAGAGAGCCTGTCGCCCTGATCTTCCCGTTCTCAGTTTCTATATCCGCGACCGTCCAGCCGTTGCCCGGATTCCTGAAAACGATATTTGTTATTACACCTTGTATTTCCATGTTTTCTATTTCTCACCCTCGCCGCTGACATCACTGCCGTCTTTTCTCTTGTACAGTCTGCGGTTCTCGAGTGTCCACACGCGGTCGCTGAACTCGCCCGGTTCAGTCTTGCTGAGCGCGTCCTCGAAATCGAAGAGACGCGCGTCTATCATATCCAGATAGTGGAGCATCTCAGCTTCCGGGAACAGAGGCCTCTTCGGGCTTCCGTACTCAGGCTCATAATGATGCGAAAGGATCATGTGCTCTACCATTATCTTCTTTTCATACGGGAAATCCAGTTCGTCCATCTCGCGATCGAGCACCTTCACTCCCTGAGTTATGTGCCCGAGCAGCTGCCCTTCAAAAGAATAACCGTCAGAGATACCGTATTCGTTCGAATTTATCTCAGTCATCTTTTCCATATCATGCAGGATCACTCCGGCGATGAGCATGTCGCGGTCGAGGAACGTGTACACATCGCACGCCTTGTCGCCGAGCATCGCCATCCTCTTTATGTGCCAGAGCAGGCCGCCCATCTCCGCGCCGTGATTCTTGGAAGCGGCCGGATAATACATCAGCTTCTCCTTATGCTCCTCGAGCTTCTTCACGCAGAGTTTATTGAGATCCTCATCGTTGAGAGCCTTCGCCTTTCCCATGAGATACGCGTACATCTCCTCCGGCGGCTCCGGGGCCGTCTTGATGTAATCCGACAGCTCAGTGCCGTCCTCCTTCTGGCCCTTCCTTATCTTATTTATGCGAAACTGTTTCATCCCGTTCCACTCGTTCACGACAGCCGCGATCTTCGCGATATTGCCGACCTCGATCTTCGAAAGCCCATCCATTTCCTCATCGACGATGTCCCATTTCTTGCCTGAGACCTCGCCCGTCTTATCGGCGAGCAGCACGTCGAGATACTTCTTTCTGTTCGAACCGACCTTGATCGTTATTGCCTTTACCATATAAAAATCCGTAAGCGTCTCGCCTGTACGGAGCTGTGATATAAATATGTGTTCCATAGTATTTCTCCCTTTGCCTTTTCTGTTTTGTCTTTCCCTGACCGCGCCGCGGCCGAATTATATTATATACTATTTCGCGCGCCGTGGATATTTTTAGTATAGCACTTTCGTCATGCTATTTCCATATATTTCCATTAAAATATTCCCCGACAATTGATAAAAAGCCTCAACTGCTGTAAAATCAGTTTGTAT